>JBIIGF010000126.1:0-5857 GCA_044236665.1 Aestuariivirga sp.
TGCGACCTGTGTTCTGACCGGCAGCTATACGGTGACCACCGCCAATGCCGATGCGGGGCAGGTCGACAACACGGCCTCGACCCAGAGCACCGAGGTGACGACACCGGTTACCGCCTCGCTGACGGTGCCGGTCACCCAGACGCGCAGCCTGTCGCTCACCAAGGTGGTCGACACAGCGGGGCCGGTGTCTCTCGGGGATGAGCTTCTCTACACGCTGACTGCCACAAACAGTGGAACCATCACGCTTACCAATGTCACCATCTCGGACCCTCTGCTGTGGTCTGGAGCGAAACTCTGCGGGTCCGGTGTACTGTCTCCGGGTTCCAGCTGCATCGTGACTGGCATCTATGTGGTACAGCAGGAAGACGTTGATGCCGGGCGGGTGCTGAACGCGGCCGTAGCTGGCAGCAGCGAAACACCCGACACCGCTCCGGCCACCACCGACACACCGGTGGTCAGTGCGGCCAAGCTTTCGATCACCAAGACGGTCGATGCTGATAGCCCAGTTCGTGTTGGTGACAAGCTGACCTACCGGGTGACGGCAACCAACAGCGGTCCTTCGACCCAGACCAATGTGATTGTCGAGGACGATCTGATCAGGCCGGGGTCCGTGACCTGCGCCACGCTGGCGCCGGGCGAGCGCTGCGTGCTCACCGGGAGCTATGTGGTGACGGTCGATGATGCCGTGGCCGGCAAGGTGGACAACACCGCAACCGCGCGGAGCGATACCGTCCGGGAGCCGGTATCAGCCAGCACATCCACGCCTGTTGAGGCCAAGGGCGACATCAACAGCCTTGCCAAGACGGCATTGGTGACCACGGTGCGGCGCGGCGAGAAGGTTCCCTATGAGATCGTCGCGCAGAATGTCACAACGTCTCCGGCGCGGATCATCGACATCATGCCGGCCGGCTTCAATTACGTGAAGGGCAGCGCCACCGTAAACGGCAAGCCGATGGAGCCCGGCATTGATGGGCGCAACCTGACCTTCGATGGACTGAAGCCGAACCGCAAGGGTGTCATCACGCTGAAGCTCACGCTGATTGTCACCTCGGGCGTGAAGCCCGGCGATGCGGTGAACCGGGCCGAGCTGGTCAATCCGGCCACTGGCAACACCGTATCCGAGGCACGGGCCCGCGTCACCATCATGGAAGAGGCCGTGTTCGATTGCAGCGGCGTCATCGGCAAGGTGTTCGATGACAAGAACCATAACGGCTACCAGGACGAAGGCGAGCCAGGGCTGCCCGCCGTGCGGATCGCCACGGTGCGTGGCCTGCTGGTGACGACCGATGCCAACGGCCGCTTCCACGTCGCCTGCGCCGACATGCCGGATACGCGGATCGGCGAGAACTTCGTGATGAAGCTCGACACGCGCACCCTGCCTGCGGGGTACCACGTGACGAGCGAGAACCCGCGCCGAGTGCGCCTGACCGCCGGCAAGGTGGTGAAGCTGAATTTCGGTGCGGCGATGACGCGCACGGTGAGGCTCGATCTCAATGAGAAGGTGTTCGAGGCTGGAAAGACCACCCTGAAGCCGAAGTGGCAGGCAGGCCTTGGCCAGCTGATCGTGGCGCTGGCGGCCGAGCCTTCGATCCTGAAGCTGACCTATGTCGGCAAGGGAGACCCGCTGGCGAAGGAGCGTATCCGGGCTGTCACGCGCGACATCAAGAAGCGCTGGCAATCGCAGGGGCCTCCCTACCGGCTGGACATTGATACACGGCTGGTCGCAGCCGGCGGGGAGGGCGGAGAATGAACCGCTTCCTCAACCGGACCATGGCCAGTTCGCTTGCGGTCCTCATGGCCTTCGCCGTCTTCGCGCCGGCTGCGGCCGACGCCACTGACAGTGGCGGGGAATTGTTCTCGATCACGGTCGATGGCGAGCATGTGGCCGGTACCGCGCCGCCAAAGGCCACGGACAAAGCCACCGGGAAGGCGGGTGGATCTGCCCTTCCGGAGGCTGACATTCAGGTGAAGTATGACGGGCTCGGTGCCAATCCGATCCTCAATGTGGCAACTGCCGATTTCCGCCGCTCCTTCGCGGCTGGTGAACAGGTTCCCTTCCTCGCCAGCAACAATTACCCGGGCTACATCGCGCGTCAGGAAATCCGCATCTTCGGCACTGGGCGGAATGCCCCGGTTGATCCGGTCGCCGTCATCCCCGTCGCGCCCGACGGCCGCGCGTCATGGACCATGCCGGCAGGCGAGGGCAGCGGGCCGGATGACGGATTTGTCTATGTGCTGCGCGCCTATGATGCCAAGGGCCGGTTCGACGAGACGAAGCCCTTGACGCTGGCGCGGCAGACGGGCGTTCTGCCCGGCGATGAGCCGCAGCATGCCGTTGCGCCGGGGGTGGGCGATGACAACACCGCCTTCCGTAACATTCAGGTCGATGGCGGGGCAGTGACAGTCTATGGCCGGAATATTCCGGGTGATGTGCACGTCACGGTGCTGGGTGACCGGATCCCCGTGGACGCGGAAGGCGCCTTCGTGGTGCAGCGCATCCTGCCGCCGGGCGATCACGAGGTGGACATCACGCTGAAGGGGGCGGACGGCGGCAGCGTCGCCTTTGACCGCGACATCAACATTCCGTCCTCCGAATGGTTCTATGTTGGCCTTGCCGATCTGACGGTCGGCCAGCGGTCCGGTTCCAAGCATATCGAAGCGGTGACACCGGGGGAATTCGACGGTGTCTATACAAAGGGCCGCGCCGCCTTCTACTTGAAGGGCAAGATCAAGGGCCGCTGGCTGTTGACCGCGGCAGGCGATACCGGATCGAGCAGTGTCGAGAACATGTTCAAGGGGCTCGACGACAAGGACCCGCGTGCCTTCCTCGGCCGCATCGATCCTGATGATTACTATCCCGTCTATGGCGACGATTCGACGTCGATCGAGGATGCCCCGACGCGCGGCAAGTTCTATGTGCGGCTGGAGCGCGGCGACAGCCATGTGCTGTGGGGCAATTTCAAGACTGACATCAGGGGCACGGAATTCCTGCGCAACGACCGTGCGCTCTATGGCGGCAGCCTGGTGCTGAAGACCGACAGGATGGTGCCCTCGGGCGAGCGCGCGGGCGAACTCCACGCCTATGCGGCGCAGCCGGGCACCCTGCCGCAGCGCGACATCCTGCGTGGCACCGGAGGCTCTGCCTATTTCCTCTCCCACCAGGACATCACGGTCGGATCGGAAACGCTTTATATCGAGGTCCGTGACCCGATCACCGATCTGGTCATCGAGCGCCGTCAGCTGCGATATGGCCAGGATTACACCATCGACTATCTGCAGGGCGTGGTGCTGCTGCAGGAGCCGCTGTCGGCCACCGTGCGCGACGGCCGGGCCGTGCAGGCGGGCGCCAATGGTGGAAATTACCAGTACCTGATCGCCGCCTATGAATTCACCCCGGCGGCGGGCGACGTCGATGGCTATGTCTATGGCGGCCGGGCTCAGCAATGGCTTGGCAATCACGTGCGCCTCGGCACGACGGGCGCCGTGGAGAAGACCGGCAGCGCCGATCAGACGCTCGCCGGTGCCGATATCCAGCTCTACAAGTCGGAGCGCACCTTCCTTGAGGCTGAAGTGGCGACCTCCAAGGGGCCGGGCTTCGGCTTCTCCCAGTCGATCGACGGGGGCCTGACCATCACCGATCCCGAGGTTGACACCGACAACAAGCGCGCCATGGCTTACCGGGTCCTGGGCCGCATGGATCTTTCGGAGGTGGTGCCGGGCCTGAAGGGTAATCTGCAGGGCAATTACGCCTATAAGCAGAAGGGCTTTTCCACGCTCGACGAAGAGGTGACGGAGAACCAGCACCAATGGGGTGTGAAGGGGGACCTCGCACTCTCGGACCGCGTGACCCTCGATTTCTACCATGACCAGCAGAACCTCGAGGATGGAACCTATGATCAGAAGACGGGTGCGGGGCTTGCCGTCAAGCTGAGCAGCCGGGATACGCTGACGGCGGGGCTCGAACGGGCAGCGGTGAATGACGAGGACGACGGCACCGATGGCGAGCGCACCGATGCCGCGCTGAAGCTTGAACGGGTGCTGGACGAGGATACGTCGATCTACGGCTTTGGGCAGGCGACGATGCAGCGGTCTGGCAACATCGACCGGAACGACCGGGCGGGAATCGGCGGTACTCGCGCCCTGACCGACAAGCTCGATGCCACGGCGGAAGTGTCCTACGGCACGGGCGGTGTTGGTGGGCGGGTGCTGCTCGAATACGAACCGGCTGCCGCCGAACGCTATTACATCGGCTACACGATGAATCCGGCCGAGACCTACCAGAACGACTTCTTCTCCACCATGGAGGAGGATGACATCGGCGCCATCGTGGCAGGCGTGAAGCGCAGTTACAGCGAGCGACTCTCCGTCTATGCCGAAGACAAGTATGACTTCCTCGGCTTCCAGCAGAGCTTCACCCAGGCCTATGGCGTGACCTATACGCCGGTGCCGGAATGGAAGTTCGGCGGTGCCATCGAATCCGGCATGGTGTGGGATGACTCGCCGCAGGGCGTTGTGGAGACAGGCGACGGTGGCTTCCACCGCACGGCCGTCTCGCTCAGCGCCGCCTATGCACCGAACGACAAGATGTCGGCCTCGCTCAAGGGCGAAACCCGCTGGGATGATCCCGACAATGGCAAGTCGGATACGGTGGGGTATTATGTTGCCGGCCGCTTCAGCACCGCCGTCAACGAAGACTGGCGCTTCATCGCTTCGCTCGATGCGGTGATCACCGACCAGACCGACACGACGCTCGAAGGGCGCTTCATCGAGGCCTCGGCCGGCTATGCCTACCGGCCGGTCAGCAATGACCGGCTCAATGCCCTGATCCGCTACACATTCCTCTATGACCTGCCAGGGCCGGATCAGGTGACCTATGACGGCAATGAGGATGGCACCTCGCAGCGCAGCCACATCTTCGATGCAGATATCTCCTATGATCTCATTCCGATGTTGACGCTCGGGGCCAAGTACGGCGTACGCTTCGGCGACATGAAACTCGATGATGGAGAGGGTTGGGAGAATTCCACTGCGCAGCTTGCTGTGCTCAGGGCGGACTTCCATGTGATCAAGCAGTGGGACCTGCTCATCGAGGGCCGCAGCCTGTGGGAGACGGAGAGCGAAAGCGCCGAGCTTGGCCTCGTCGCGGCCATCTACCGGCAGTTGGGCGAGAACTTCGAAGTCGGTGTCGGCTATAACTTCGGCCAGTATTCCGACGATCTTGCCGATCTCACAGCCGATGATCATGGCTTCTTCGTCAATGCCGTCGGCAAGTTCTGAGCTGCCGGTGGTGGCAAGGCCCGGAATATTGGGATAATGTTCCGTCAGTCATCGGGGTAAGAGGGCTGACATGAGGAGACTGGCCGCGACTGTCCTGTTTGCGGGGATGCTCGGTGTTTCGGCACAGGCGGCCGACATCGGCGGGAGTGCGGTTCGACCGGACATCGTCACCCTATCCGCCAGCCTCGGCCACCTGAACGGCGAGGCGAAGGAACGCGTGTACCGGCGAAATGGCGAGAAGAAGAGCGAGCTTGTCTGGGACATGCAACATGCGCTTGTGCTGAACGGCGGCGTGTCAGTTCACGCGTTGGATTGGCTTACCGTCTATGGCAATGTGTCGGTCGGCCTCGCCGCTGACAACACCATGGATGACTATGACTGGGTCGGAACGCCCCGCCCAGACAAGCCCAACCTCCATTCCTGGCACGACGACACGGAACTCGACCACTATTATACGCTGGATGCGGGTGTCTCCCTCCTGCTGCTCGAGACGGGGCTCAACCGTTTCTCGGTGCTGGGCGGCTTCAAATACACCGATGTCAAATGGTCGGCCTATGGCGGCTGCTATGATTACGAGTAT
>JBIIGF010000127.1:0-5853 GCA_044236665.1 Aestuariivirga sp.
GCGCTGGCCGTCACGCCGGAAAACTCGCTGGCGATGCGCTATGTGCTCCTTACCTTCATCAACATCGCCGGCCTCGCCTATCTCGGTACCTGGCGTATCCCCCGGCGGGACTGGGGGCGCTTTCTGATCGCCGGTCTCGCCGGGATGGCCGGCTACAACTGGTTCGTGAACGCCGGTTTCGCACTCGTTCCCGCTGGTGTCGGAACGCTTGTCACCATGGTGGAACCCCTGATGATCGCCGTGCTGGCCGCGCTGCTGCTGGGCGAACGGTTCAGCCGCTATGTTCTGTTCGGCATCCTGCTGGCCATCGCCGGTTCCGCCGTACTGTTCTGGCCGGACATCACCGCTGCGGGGCCTGCCAGCGTACCGGCGCGCGGCGTCATCTACCTTTTGCTGTGTTGCGTGGGCTGGGCTGTCTATACAATTGCCGCCAAGCCCCTCCTCGACCGGCATGACAGTTTCACCGTCACAGCGCTGACCATGCTGATCGCCGCGCCAGTGATGATCGGCATGGCCAGTGAACCGCTCCCGCAACTCGCGGCGAGCCTCAGCCTGCGGCAATGGCTGGAGATGATCTATCTGGTGCTGGCTGGCGGGCTTGGCGGCACCATGCTCTGGAACTACGGCACCAAGCACTTGTCGAGTACGGCGGCAGGCACCTTCCTCTATCTGATCCCGATTGTGGCGGTGGCGGCAGGCGCGCTGATGCTGGATGAGGTGGTCACGGTCCACATCGTGGCGGGCGGCATCCTCATGCTGGCGGGCGTGGCAGCAGCCCAGTTCGGCCCAACCCTGCTGGCGCGAAGGTAGCCGCCATGGACCCGCGCGCCTTCGCCGCCATGCTGTTCACCATCGTCATCTGGGGCATCGGCCCGGTGTTCCTCCGGTCGCTCTCGGTCGATCTCGGCCCGGCCGATCACCTCGCCATCCGCTATTCCATCGTCACGGTGCTTTATGTGGCAGGCCTCGCCATGTTCGGCGGCTGGCGCATCGAGCGGCAGGACTGGCCGCGACTCCTCATCATCTCGCTGGTCGGCATGATGGGCTACAATCTGGGCTCGGCCTTCGGCTTTGCCCATGTCACCGCGGGGATCGGCAGTCTCATCATCGGTACCCAACCCCTGCTCATCGCCCTGATGGGCACGGTCATCGCCAAGGAGCGGCTGACGGTTGCCACCATCATCGGCCTGATCATCGGCTTTATCGGCATCGTGCTGCTGGTGTGGCGTGACCTCGGCATCAGCAATGACGGCTGGGGCTTCATCACCGGCTGCACCTTCATCTTCCTGAGCGGTACGGCCTGGTCGATCTATGTGGTGGTCAGCAAGCCGCTGGTGCGCAAATACGGGTCTTTCAGCATATCCGCCCTGTCGATCGTGATCTGCTCGCTGGTCATGGTGCCGCTGCTGGCCAGGCCCTCGACGCTTGCCACCGTGCAGGGCATGTCGATGCGGAGCTGGCTGGAACTCGGCTATATCGCCATCCTCTCCACCATGGTCTGTTCCATCACCTGGAACTACGCCGCCTCGCGCATGAAGGCGGCTGCCTCGGGGGCCTTCCTCTATCTCGTGCCGATCCTCGGCGTTGGGGCGGGCGCGCTGATCCTCGGCGAGCATGTCACCTCCGGCATGCTGATGGGCGGGGCGCTCATCCTGATCGGCGTCGCCATCGCGCAGTTCGGTGACCGGATCGGGCCATCGGGCGGCCTTGCCGCCCTGGTGGCGGTGCTTTTCGCCGTCACCATGTGGGGCCTGATCCCCGTTGCCATGCGCTACCTCATCACCGAACTCTCGCCCGAGGCGGCGATGGTGCTGAGGCTCTATCCCGCGGGCCTTCTCGCCGTGCTCGTGGTGCTGTTCACAGGCGTGAAGCCCATCGCCTGGCGCGACTGGGCGCGCATCATCATCGCGGCAGTGGCGGGCAATCTCGGCTACCAGATCCTCGCCGCCTACGGCATGCAGTCGGTGCCCGCCAGCTGGACGGGACTGTTGTTCGGGCTTGAGCCGGTATTCATCGCCCTCTTCGCGGTGGTCTTCGCGGGCGACCGCCTCACCCCCTGGCTGATCGGCGGCATTGCCGTTTCGATGCTCGGCACGGCCGCCCTGATGCTCGGCTCCACCCTCACGCCCGCCGGCGATGTGTCGCTCTATGGCCTTGTGCTGGTGACGCTCTCCACCATGGGCTGGGGCATCTACACGGTGGTGATCCGCCCCGCGTCGATGAAATACGGCGCGCTGCCGGTCGCCTGCCTCGCCATGGCGATTTCGGCTCTGCCGATGCCGCTGTTCACCGGACTGGACTTTCCGGCGACGGTCGCTGCCATGGGAACGGCAGAATGGGCCGCCGTTGGCTTTGTGGTGGTGTTCGGAACCTTCCTCGCCACATCGGCATGGAACTACGCGCTGGGCCAGATGGAAAGCTCGATCGCGGGCGTGTTCCTCTATGTGCAGCCGGTGGTCGCGGCGGTTGGCGGCATCCTGATCCTCGGAGAAAGCCTGACATGGCCGCTGCTGACCGGTGGTGCCCTGATCATCCTCGGCGTTGCCATTTCGCAGTTCGGCCCCCTTATGACGAGAACGCGTTTGAGGCCGGAACCCCGGGCCGCTATGGAGGCTGGATGACAAGCCCCGCCGAGCAACGGGAGATCCCCTGGTACCACACAGTCACCGCCATGATCGTGGCGGGTTGCCTCGTGGCCATCGTCAATTTCGGCATCCGCTCCACCTTCGGCTTCTTCACCGTACCAATCTCCGATGCCCATCAGTGGCCGCGCGAAATCTATTCCTTCGCCATGGCGGTGCACAACCTGATCTGGGGTCTGGCGACGCCGGTTGCCGGCATGTTGGCTGACCGTTACGGCTCGGCACGTGTGCTGATGGCAGGTGCGGTGATCTATTGTGCCGGCGTCATCATGATGGCCTTCACCGCCACACCCTTCTGGTTCAACATTGGCGGTGGCCTTTTGGTCGGGATAGGTGTGGCCTTCTCCTCCTTCTCCATCGTCATGGCGGCACTGGGCCGCATTGTGCCGCCGGATCGGCGCAGCTGGGCCTTCGGCATCGCCACCGCCTCGGGCTCGATGGGCCAGTTCATCTTCGCGCCGCTTGGTGCCATGCTGATCACCGCCTATGGCTGGCAGAACGCACTCGTCGTACTGGCCGCATTGTCGTTGCTCATCATTGTCTTCGCCGCCCCCCTGATGGTGCAGAATACGAGACCCGCCCAGCGCAGCGTGGCCGAGGCCGACCTCACCATGAAGCAAGCGATCGGCATCGCCTTCGGCCACCGCTCGTATCTGCTGCTGGTGTCGGGCTTCTTCGTCTGCGGCTTCCAGCTGGCCTTCGTCACCGTTCACATGCCGGCCTATCTCGCCGAACACGGTATATCGAAAGAATTTGCCGGTTTCGCCATGGGCCTCATCGGCCTGTTCAACGTGATCGGTTCCTATGTCTCGGGCGTCATCGGCGGCAAGGGCGAGAAGCGTGTGCCGCTGGCCTTCATCTACCTCCTGCGCTCGGTGATCGTGGCGGGCTTCGTGATGTTCCCGGTGAGCGATGCGACCACCCTCATCTTTACCATCTCGATGGGCCTTTTGTGGCTTTCCACCGTGCCGCTCACCATGGGCCTTGTCACCGTCATGTTCGGCACGCGCTATATGGCAACCCTCTACGGCTTCGTCTTCGTCAGCCATCAGGTCGGCTCGTTCATCGGCGTGTGGCTGGGCGGCCGCCTCTACGACCAGTTCGGCTCCTACGACATCGTGTGGTGGCTTTCCGTGGCGCTCGGCGTCTTTGCCTTCATCGTGCACCTGCCGATCAAGGAAACCCGCCAGCCCCGCTTCGCGGCAGCGTGAGCGGCATGCGCCTCTCGGGCCACAGGCTGGCGCTGGCGCTCTTCGCGGGCGTGGTGGCTGTATGGCTCATCGGCATGGCCGTGGTGATCCGCCATGCCGCCCTTCCAGCCGAGGCCAGCGGTCCGATGCTCGCGGTGTTCGAGCCCGGCCTTCAGGAACAGGAGATGTTTGCGCGCCTCGCCCGCGCCGAGGCGCGCATCGTGAAGCAGAGCGGGCTTCCCTTCATCTGGGTGGTGGCTGGAGATGAGCCGGGCCTTGCCGGACGCCTCAAGGCGGAAGGCGCGCTGGGCGCCTATCGTGAACTGCCGGTCAGCCCGGTGATCGCCGGTTGCTTTGCGCTGGCCGATGCAAAGGTGGCTGGCCTGACACCCTGACGCAGCTTGGCAGCGCTCATCAGGAACAGCTGCTAACATATTGTTTTTACTTATTTTTGATTTGACGCTCTGACAATCCCCTTGGCAGCATCGGCGGTTGTGGCTCCACAGCTGAGAGGAGAAACATGAGCGACAAGGCCTTTGAACTACAACTGAAGGGCTGGCGCCTGACGACAGCCGAAATCATGTACCGCATGCCCGACTACCGCAGCGTGCTGCAAACCTACATCTGGCAGGATTACGACCTCGCCCCGAAATACCCGCGGCTGACGGACTTCCTCGACTTCTGGTCCCATAATCTGGATGGTCCGCTCGCGTCCGTCCGGGTCGCCCACGCAGGGATCGTCAGCCCGGTGGAGTTCCGCAACGTCGGCCACGAGTGGGTACTGCAGTAAATGGAAGGAGGCGCAGGCCTCAAAAACAAAACTGCCGGAGCCTGAGCGGCCCCGGCAGTCTTTCATGAGGTCAGGCCGTGTCAGCTCTTCTTCAGAGCGCCGACGATGCCCGCCAGAATGGCGCCGCCAGCACCACCACCGACCACGTTCGACAGGATCGAACCGATGTCGAGCGACGAGGCCACCTGGGCGGCGGCATCCGCCGGAATGGCGCCACCGGTGAAGCGCTCGACGATCTGGCCAAGAATCACGCCGCCGACGGCGCCGACGATCGAGTTGCCCGCACCGCCGAGGCCCTGCGACTTCGTCACGCGGCCAGCGGCATTACCGCCGATCACACCCGCGACGATCTGAATGATAAGAGATGTGATATCCATGATGTTCTCCCCTTTTCCCCGGCAGCGCCCTTGGTTGGACGCCGCCACCGGCTAGAGATTAGTGCCATGAGCAACGCAAAATTGAAGGACAAAATGCAATCTCAAAAACAATTCACCACGTTTTGCTACCTTTAATTGTTTTACACTCCACAAGAAACCAATCCTAGCTTGTAGAATGCCCTTGGCCCCGGCATAAACGCGACGCAGGGACGGCGTCGGGCCGTCTGCTTCACAGATTCGCTCAGCTGGGGACAGCATCGTGCCGTACGATCTCTTCGCCGTAGGCCTGATCGGCTTCATGACCACCGCCTCCGTACTCGTGGGGGCCTATGTCGGCCTGTATTTCACGCTGCCGGAAAAACTCCTCTCCACAATTCTGGCCTTTGCCGCAGGCTCGCTCATCGCGGCGCTGGCGATTGAACTGTCCTTCGAGGGCGCGGTTGCGCTCCAGCGCCATGGCTTCTCGCTCCATGTGTCGTGGTTTTACATGGCGGGTGGCTTTCTGCTGGGTGCGCTGCTTTATTACGTGGCCTCGATCTTCCTCGACTCGCACGGGGCGGCGCTGCGCTTTCCTACCAGACTGCTCGAATACACCAAGCTCACATCCCCCAAGCCGATCGACGAGAAGATCGGCATGCTGGCGAAGTGTTCGCTGCTGAAACACCTCAATTCAAACGACCTCCAACCCCTGCTGAAACATGTGCGGACCCGCGGTCTTGCGGCGGACACCATCGTGTTCCGGGCCGGCGACCCCGGCGATGCGCTCTATATCGTGGCCGATGGCGACGTCACCGTTCTGGATTCCGACGGCCAGACCCTCGCCATGCTGGGCGCTGGCGATGTGTTCGGCGAAA
>JBIIGF010000128.1:0-5849 GCA_044236665.1 Aestuariivirga sp.
CTCAGTGGGCGCGGGCTGTGCTTCCCCCGGCCTTGTCGGCCGCCGCACGCGCGGTGGCTGCGGCCTCTTCGGCCTCCTCGTCCCAGGTGATGGGCTCCGGCATGCGCACCAGCGCGTGCTTCAGCACATCGTCCATCCGCGACACGGGGATGATCTCCAGAGCCGACTTCACGTTCTCCGGAATCTCCGCGAGGTCCTTCACGTTCTCTTCCGGGATCATGACGGTCTTGATCCCGGCACGAAGGGCCGCGAGCAGCTTCTCCTTCAGGCCGCCGATGGGCAGAACCCGGCCGCGCAGCGTGATCTCGCCCGTCATGGCCACATCCTTGCGCACCGCGATGCCTGTCATCACCGACACGATGGCGGTGACCATGGCGATGCCAGCCGACGGACCATCCTTGGGCGTGGCGCCTTCCGGCACGTGCACGTGGATGTCGCGCTTGTCGAACACCGGCGGCTTGACGCCGATGGTCGTGGCACGCGAGCGCACATAGGACGAGGCAGCCGAGATCGACTCCTTCATCACGTCGCGCAGGTTGCCCGTCACCGTCATCTTGCCCTTGCCCGGCATCATCAGCGCTTCGATCGTCAGGATCTCGCCGCCGACTTCCGTCCATGCAAGGCCGGTGACGACGCCGACCTGATCTTCACGCTCCACCTCGCCATGGCGGTATTTCCGCACGCCAAGATACTGGTGCACCACCTCCGGCGTCACCGTGATCTTCTTCTTGCCCTTGCTCGTCATGAGGTCCTTCACCGCCTTGCGGGCCAGCGAATTCAACTCACGCTCAAGGCTGCGCACGCCCGCCTCGCGGGTGTAGGCGCGGATCACCTCCTGAAGGGCGTCCTCCGTCACCTCGAACTCCTTGGGCATCAGGCCATGATGCTCCATCGACTTCGGGATGAGGTGCCGCCTGGCGATCTCGAGCTTCTCCTCTTCGGTGTAGCCCGCGATGCGGATGATCTCCATGCGGTCCAGCAGGGCCGGCGGAATGTTCAGCGTGTTCGACGTCGTCACGAACATCACGTTCGAGAGGTCGTATTCCACCTCCAGATAGTGGTCCATGAAGCTCGCGTTCTGCTCGGGATCGAGCACCTCGAGCAGCGCCGCCGACGGATCACCGCGGAAGTCCATGCCCATCTTGTCGATTTCATCGAGCAGGAAGAGCGGGTTGGACTTCTTCGCCTTCTTCATCGACTGGATCACCTTGCCGGGCATCGAGCCGATATAGGTGCGGCGGTGGCCGCGGATCTCGGCCTCATCGCGAACACCACCCAGCGACATGCGGATGAATTCGCGGCCCGTGGCCTTGGCGATCGACTTGCCGAGCGAGGTCTTGCCGACGCCCGGCGGGCCGACGAGGCACAGGATGGGCCCGCGCAGCTTGTTGGTGCGGCTCTGCACGGCAAGATATTCGACGATACGCTCCTTCACCTTCTCGAGGCCGAAGTGATCGGCGTCGAGAACGTCCTCGGCGAATTTGAGATCGTGCTTGACCTTGCTCTTCTGGCCCCACGGAATGCCGAGCAGCCAGTCAAGATAGTTGCGCACCACGGTGGCTTCCGCCGACATGGGGCTCATCTGGCGGAGCTTCTTGATCTCCGCATCAGCGCGCTCCTTGGCTTCCTTGGAGAGCTTGGTCTTCTTGATGCGCTGTTCGAGTTCGTCGATCTCGTTCTTCTCGTCGCCGTCGCCCAGTTCCTTCTGAATGGCCTTCATCTGCTCATTCAGATAGTACTCGCGCTGGGTCTTCTCCATCTGGCGCTTGACGCGTGAGCGGATGCGCTTCTCGACCTGCAGAACCGAGATCTCGCCTTCCATCAGCGCATAGACCTTCTCCAGCCGCTGCGCGACGGAGGTCATCTCGAGAAGCTCTTGCTTCTCGGGGATCTTGATCGCCAGATGGGCGGCAATGGTATCGGCCAGCTTCGAGTGGTCGGTGATCTGCGAAATGGAGGCCAGGACCTCCTGCGGCACCTTCTTGTTCAGCTTCACATAGCTGTCGAACTGCGAGACGGCCGTACGGGCCAGCGCCTCGGTCTCGGCGGGTGTTCCGAAATCAGACGGCAGCACTTCCACTTCGGCTTCGAAGAAATCAGTCCTTGCTGCGAAGGCGTGCACGCGCGCGCGGTCGGAGCCTTCGACCAGCACCTTGACCGTGCCATCCGGCAGCTTGAGGAGCTGCAGCACCTGGGCCAGCGTACCGACCTCATAGACGGCATCCGAAGCCGGATCGTCATCGGCGGGGTTCTTCTGCGCCACCAGCAGGATGCGCTTGTCCTCACGCATCACCTCTTCCAGCGCCTTGATGGACTTCTCGCGGCCGACGAAGAGCGGCACGATCATGTGCGGGAAGACGACGATGTCGCGGAGCGGCAGGACCGGAATGGTTTCCAGCTTGCCGGCGGGCGTATCGATGTTGCTCATACTACTTCCTTTCATGGGCCGCCGCTCAGTCTGGCGCGAAATGCCGCCAGACAAGGGCGCCCGGTTTCATCCTTGTCCGCAAATCAGCGAGTCCCGGGCATCTTACGCCCAAAAAAGCCAAAAGGCAGCCTTGGTGTCAGACCCAGATGTGGAGAGCCTGTTAACAATTTTCAATCGGCGCAACGCGGCAGGCCTCATGCAAATGGCCGGGGTCACCCCCGGCCATCTGGCATCGTCATGTTGCCTTAGGGTCAGGCCGAAACGGTTGCCTTGCCATTCTGCTTGTCGGCATAGATCAGCAGCGGCTTGGCGGTGCCCTCGACCACTTCGCGCGAGATCACCACTTCTTCCACGCCCGTCATGCCGGGCAGGTCGAACATGGTCTCGAGCAGGATCGATTCCATGATGGAACGCAACCCACGCGCACCCGTCTTGCGCTCGATGGCGCGGCGGGCAATGGCGTGCAGTGCCTCGTCCGGGAAGGTGAGCTTCACGCCTTCCATCTCGAACAGGCGCTGGTACTGCTTCACGATGGCGTTCTTCGGCTCGACGAGGATCTGCATCAGGGCCGGCTCATCGAGGTCTTCCAGCGTCGCCACCACGGGGAGGCGGCCGACGAATTCCGGAATGAGGCCGAATTTCAGCAGGTCTTCCGGCTCGAGCTCGCGCAGCACCGCACCCGTGCGGCGATCCTCGGCGGAGCGGATTTCCGCGCCGAAGCCCAGGCCAGATCCCTTGGCGCGCTGGTTGATGATGCGCTCCAGGCCCGCGAAGGCGCCGCCGCAGATGAACAGGATGTTGGTCGTGTCCACCTGCAGGAATTCCTGCTGCGGGTGCTTGCGGCCGCCCTGCGGCGGCACGGAGGCAACGGTACCTTCCATGATCTTCAGCAGGGCCTGCTGCACGCCTTCGCCCGAAACGTCCCGCGTGATCGAGGGGTTGTCGGACTTGCGGCTGATCTTGTCCACTTCGTCGATATAGACGATGCCGCGCTGGGCACGCTCGACATTGTAGTCGGCGGCCTGCAGCAGCTTCAGGATGATGTTCTCGACATCCTCGCCCACATAGCCTGCTTCGGTCAGCGTGGTGGCGTCCGCCATGGTGAAGGGCACATCGAGGATGCGCGCCAGCGTCTGGGCCAGCAGCGTCTTGCCCGAGCCCGTGGGGCCGACGAGCAGGATGTTGGACTTCGCCAGTTCCACGTCATTGTTCTTCTGGGCGTGGTTCAGGCGCTTGTAGTGGTTGTGGACCGCCACCGAGAGCACCTTCTTGGCATGTTCCTGGCCGATGACATAGTCATCCAGAACCTTGCGGATTTCATGCGGGGTCGGCACCCCGTCCTTGGATTTCGCCAGCGAGGTCTTGTTCTCCTCGCGGATGATGTCCATGCAGAGTTCAACGCATTCATCGCAGATGAACACGGTGGGCCCTGCAATCAGCTTGCGGACCTCATGCTGGCTCTTGCCGCAGAAGGAGCAGTACAAGGTGTTCTTGCTGTCGCTCCCTGTTGCCTTACTCATAAGCTTAAGCTCTCCTTGGACGAATGCTGCATGATACGCACGCAGTCTTTAACGAGACTTCACCGCCATTGCCGCAGTTCCATCCATCAGGCAAATCCAGCCGAAACGGCCGGATCGCATCGGCAGTTCAGCATGGCCGGTCATGGTTAATCAAGACTTGATTGCCACCGGTCCCACCGGCGCAATGCCCGGCAGTCCATGCTTCTGGGGCCGTCACGCCTCGGCGGCGGCGGCCCGCTTCTCGATGACCTTGTCGATCAGGCCGAAATCGAGCGCTGCTTCAGAGGTGAAGAAGTTGTCGCGCTCGAGGGCCTCCTCGATGGTCTTGTAGTCGCGTCCGGTATGGTGGACGTAGATCTCGTTGAGCCTCCGTTTCAGGCTTTCCACTTCCCGGGCATGGATCAGGATGTCGGTGACCTGGCCCTGGTAGCCGCCCGAGGGCTGGTGAACCATGATGCGGGCATTGGGCAGAGCGAAGCGCAGGCCCTTCTCGCCCGCCGTCAGCAGCAGCGATCCCATGGAGGCCGCTTGCCCCATCACTGTGGTGGATACGGGGCAGCGAATGAACTGCATGGTGTCGTAGATCGACAGGCCGGAGGTGACGACACCGCCGGGGCTGTTGATATACATGGAGATTTCCTTCTTGGGGTTTTCCGCCTCAAGGAACAGGAGCTGCATGCAGATCGAAGCTGCGACATTGTCGTCGATAGGCCCGGTGATGAAGATGATGCGCTCGCGCAGAAGCCGCGAAGGCAGGTCATAGACGCGTTCACCCCGGCTTTCCTGCTGGATGACGGACGGCCAGAACGCACCGGTGGTGAGGAATTCGACGGGATCGCGCATGAAGGTCTTTCAGATGAATCGGTTGATCGTGTCCCCTTCTAGATAGGGGACCCTGCGGGAGGATGGAAGGGGCTTCCCCGGAAGCGTTAACCGGTGGTTGCCGGAACCGGCGGAAATTGCCGGCTGCGGTGGAGGCGGCGAAGCGTGTAGCATGGCAGGCCTCAACCCTCCAGCAAGCCCCGGGTTCCCCCATGACTGCCCCGCATCGCCTGCCGCCGGATCCTGTGCCCGGCCACCGCCTCAGCCTCGCCAATGTCCTCAGGGCGCAGTCCCTGATTGACCCCGTGTTCCGCAATACCCCGCAGTTCGACTGCGAGCCGCTGAGCGAAGCCCTCTCCTGCCGCCTGACGCTGAAACTCGAAACCGCCAACCCGATCCGCTCCTTCAAGGGCCGGGGTGCGGGCTATCTCATCGCCAGCAGGCTTGCGGATGGTGCATTGCAGGGCCGCAGGATCGTGGGGGCGAGTGCGGGCAACTGGGGCCAGGCGCTGGCTTATGCCTGCCGCACCCACGGGCTGCCGCTCACGCTCTTCGCTGCCACCACGGCAAACCCGCTGAAGGTGGCGCGCATGAAGGCATTGGGGGCCGAGATGGTGCTGACGGGTGATGACTTCGACGCCGCCAAGATCGCCGCCGAGGCCCATGCCCGGCAAACCGGCGGCCTGTGGGTGGCGGATGGGCTCGACCCCGAGGCCGCCGAGGGCGCCGCCACCATCGCGCTGGAACTGCTCGAAGGCGGGGACAGGCCTGACATGCTCGTCGTGCCGCTCGGCAATGGGGCCCTCCTCACCGGCATCGCGCGCTGGGCCAAGGCGGTTGATCCGGCCATCCGGGTGATCGGCGTCCAGGCCAGGGGGGCCGATGCGATGGAGAAATCCTGGCGCACAGGCCAGCTGGTCTTCCCGCCCTCGGTCGCCACCATCGCCGACGGAATCGGGGTGCGCGTGCCGATCGCCGAGGCGGTGGCGGACATGCGGGGCATCGTGGATGATGTGCTGCTGGTCAGCGATGACGACATCATCGCCGCCATGCGCCTGCTGTTCCGGACAGCCGGGCTG
>JBIIGF010000129.1:0-5805 GCA_044236665.1 Aestuariivirga sp.
CATCCCCGATATCCACAGGCGTCCAACGCCAGCCGGGCGTCAGAATTCGGCCTGCTGCCCTTGCGGAACACCGGGTTTGGGCTCCCGAATCGGCCCCAGCCACCACAACAGCAGAAGGGCGGTGCAGGTGAGGCCGCCCATCAGCAGCCATGCCTCGTTCACCGCCATGGTGAGGGCGGTTTCCTGGATGGTATCCATGACGCCGAGCAGGCCCGTCGGGTCCTCGGGGTCCGGGAGTTCCGCCACACCGATGGCCATCAGATCAGCTGCCGCCTGCGGATTGGCGGTCATCATATCGTTGATTCGGTCGGCGAACTCGGCCGAGCGGGTGAACAGGATTGTGTCGATCAGCGCGATGCCGATGACACCGCCCAGGGCGCGGGCGAGATTATAAAGTCCGCTGGCATCGCTCACCTTGTCGAGCGGTATGAAACCCAGCGCGAAGCGGGTGACGGGTACGATGCACAAACCGAGGGCGAAGCCGCGCACCACCTGGCCCCAGAACAACTCGTCATATCCCGATAGCCGTGTTTCGAAGCCGCTCATCATCAGGCCAAGGGCAAACAGCGCAAAGCCGATGGTGCTCAGCAGCCGCGCCGGCATGATCCGGTCGAGGAGGACGGAAAACGGCGCAGAGACCAACTGTGCAAGTCCGGTGACCAGCAGCACCATGCCGATCTCCACCGGCCCCATGTAGCGAACGAGGGCGAGGAAGACGGGCAGCAGATAGACCGATCCGTAAAGCCCGATGCCGAGGATGAAGCTCAAGGCGCAGCCGAAGGCGAGGTGCCGGTCCCTGAACAGGCTGAAATCAACCACCGGGCTGGGGCGGATGATCGTCAGGCCCATAAGTACCACGAAGGTGGCGAACAGGGCGAGTGTCACTGGCGAGAACCAGCCGAGGTCAGGCGCTTCCTTGAGCCCGATCTCGAGCGCGCCCAGTGAGATGGCGATGAAGATCAACGAGAGCACATCGAGGTTTCTGAGCAGGCCAAGTTTCATCCGCGCGCGCGGCAGGCAGAAGAAGCTCAGAATGATGGTGAGCAGGCCCGGTCCGATATTGATCAGGAACAGCCAGTGCCAGGAAAGGTTCTCGGTGATCAGCCCGCCGATGATCGGGCCGGTGGACGGCGCGATCACCGCCACGATGCCGCCCAGCACCGTCGCCAGCGCCTGTTCGGTTCCCGGGCGGAACAGCAGGAACACCGCGGCAAACACCAGCGGCATGAGAACGCCCGCCGCCATGCCCTGCAGCACGCGGAACGCCACCAGCGATGCGAAGCCGGTGCTGAGTGCGCAGCCGATCGATGCCAGCGTGAAGATGGTGATGGCGATGATTTCCAGCTGGCGCAGGGACAGCACCCGCATCAGCAGGCCGGTGAGCGGAATGGTGACGATCTCGGCGATCAGATAGGATGTCTGAACCCAGCTCATCCGGTCGGCGCCGATCTTCAGCGACTCCTCGATGACCGCCAGCGATGTGATGACGATCTGGATATCCAGAACCGCCATGAACATGCCCACGCACAAACCTGCGAAGCCGAGCCACCTGCGGGTCGTGCTCAGGCCGTTGTTCTCAACTGTAATATCCGTCATTTCGGCGCACACTATGAACCAGCCTTCCTCCCGATCCAATGGTTAACCGCAATCCGGGGCCTTGTATTTTCCACAGCCATGCCCCCATGTGAGAAGCATGCGCCCCCTGAAAGCCATGCTGTTCGGATGTTGCCTGCTGCCGTCACCGGCGGTTGCGATGAATTGGGAAGGCCATGACGACTGGATGGTGTCTATGGAGCCAGCCCGGATCTATGCGGGGGAAGGCCCCCACGGGGCCAAGGCGCCTCTACCTTCTTGCCCGTCCACCGCCAAGGCGCCCGGCAGCAATCCTTACGAGCAGATTCCGCTCAGACCGAAGGGGGATTGCCCTGAGCCCGCTGAAGGCCCAAAAACCCGGCGCTGACGGGCCGGCCCCCAAACTGGTCCCCGACAATTCCGACCATGATGCCCCGCAGGCTTAAGGACCCGCCCCGCCGTGCTCGACTACATCAAGCCTTACCTCGACTTTTTCTCCGCCAATCCGGAGTGGGCGCTTCTCATCATCTTCCTCATCGCCATGGGCGAGGCTTTGCTGATCATCGGGCTGTTCGTGCCCTCGACGGCGGTGCTGGTGGGCGCTGGCGTTCTGGTCGGCACGGGGAACCTTAGTTTCTGGCCCGTCATCATCGCAACCGCGGTGGGCTGCATCGTGGGCGACCAGATTTCGTACTGGGCGGGCCGGTTCTTCGGTGAACGCCTGAAAACCATGTGGCCGCTCAGCCTTTACCCGCAACTCGTGATCAAGGGTGAGGACTTCGTGCGCCAGCATGGCGGCAAGAGCATCGCGATCGGGCGCTTCGTGCCGGGCGTCAAGTCGGTGGTGCCGGGCATCGTCGGCATGTTCGGCATGAACCAGCTGTTCTTCATCTTCGTCAATGTCACATCGGGAATCGTCTGGGCCTTCGCCCATGTCGTACCCGGCGTGCTGATCGGGCAGGGATTGGCCTTTGCGGGCGAATTGAGCGGGCGGCTGCTGGTTGTCCTGCTGGTGCTGCTGGTGGTGCTGTCGCTCATCGGATATGTCATCCGCCTCGCGGCGGCCGGGGTATCGCCCTATCTCAACCACCTGCTGAGCCGCATTTCCGCCTGGGCGCGGAACCGGCCGGGGCGGTCCTGGCAGCGCTTCGCGCGCGCCGTGTCTCCCGACAATCCGCGCTCGGTCATGATCGTCCTGTTCGTGGCGATCATTTTCACCGGCCTCGTGGCGCTCGCCAATTTCGCCTTCCGCGCCGCCTCGGGAGACACGATCTCGAACATCGACATGTCGGCCGCCAATCTGATGCGCGAGACGCGAAACGCACCGGCCGACGAGTTGATGACCGTCATCACCATGATGGGTGACACGGTCGTGATGCTGGCGCTCGCGGCCGCCATCATCGGCTGGCTCGTGTGGTGCAAGGCCTACCGCGCAGCCTATGCGGCGGCCTTCGCCATCATCGCAGCCAAGCTCTTCGAGCTTGCGGTCAAGTTCGGTATCCAGCGGGCGCGGCCCACCGAACTGCCCTACACGGGCATCGATCTGTTCAGCTTCCCCTCGGGCCATGCCACCATGTCGGCGGTGATCTTCGGCATCCTCGCGGTTCTGGTCAGCCATTCCATGGGGCGGTGGGGCCGGGCCATCGTCTATGCGCTGTGCGCCATCCTTGCTGTACTCATCGGCTTCTCGCGCGTCTATCTCGGTGCGCACTGGCTGTCGGATGTTCTGGCGGGCCTTGCCTTCGGTGCGGTCATGGCGGCGGTCTTCGGTGTTGCCATCGAGGCCATCCCGCCGCGGCGGATCAAGCCGCTCGGCCTGTTCGCCACGGCACTCGCCGTGTTCCTGCTGGCGGGTGCGGCGCATGTGGCGACCGGCTACAGCCGGGCTGCCGAAAACTATGCCGTAACGCAGCCGCAGGTTCTCGTTCCCGTGGCGCAATGGCTCGAATCGGACTGGCAGACGCTGCCCGCCCGCCGCATCGACCTGGCCGGAAATCCGGAAGAGCGGTTCGTGGCGCAATATGCGGGCGAACTGGCCCCGCTCTCGGCCGGGCTGGAGCGCGAGGGCTGGAAGGTGTCGCCGGCCTGGACCTGGCGGCAGAGCCTTCCCTATCTCAACCCCAACGCCTCACTGGCGGAGTTGCCGCCCCGCCCGGCACTGCATGAGGGGTTGCAGGCCAAGCTCACCCTGACGCGCGACCTGCCCGGCGATGGCAACGGGCGCGAGGTATTGCGCCTCTACAAGACAGGCCTCGCCGCTGCGGAAGGCCAACTCTACAAGCCGGTGTATCTCGTGAGTCTCACGCGCGAGACGCCGCGCACCGCCTTTGACCTCTACGCCATTCCCCTCAGGCGGCTTGCCTCGCCTGACGAGGAGGCGGCGTTCCGGGCCGAACTCGCCCGCCTGCCGGATGTGCGTATCCTTGCCGAGCGCGGGCAGGGCGGTCTCACCCAGGATCTGCTCACCGCGAGGCCCTGAGGCCACGGCAGAGGGCTCCGGGAGAGACAAATCGGCACTGGACGGAACACACCCGTTCCGCCATATTCCGCCGCAATTTCCAGGGGCGTCTGTCCCTTCAAACGAACGGTATTTGCGATGCTATTCCTGAAGCAGCTTTTCACCTGGTGGAACGGTCAGACCCTGAACACGCGGTTCTACACCTGGCGCAAAGGCGAATATGTCGGGTCGGACGAGTTCGGCAACAAATACTATCGCGCCAAGTCGGCCATTCCGGACTCGATCCGGGAGCGGCGCTGGGTCGTGTACAACGGTTATTCCGAAGCCTCCGCCATCCCGCCGGGCTGGCATGGCTGGATGCACCACCGCACCGACCAGCCGCCCGGGAAGGACGCCGCCCACCCCTATGCGTGGCAGAAGGCGCATATCCCGAATCAGACCGGCACGCCCAATGCCTACCGGCCGAGCGGTTCCATCCTGACGGGATCGCGCCCTGCGCCGAGCGCGCCGGACTATACGGCCTGGAGGCCGGAGTAAGCCGCCACATTTTGGCTGGGGTCTGTGCCTAGACCCCGCCGCAGGACGTGACAGAGGAGAGGGGCGGCGTGAAGAACTCGACGGTGGAAACCCTGATTGGCGCGGCGGTGATCGTGATCGCGGCCGGTTTCTTTTTCTTCGCCTATCAGGCCTCCGACAAAGGGCAGGCGGCGGGTGCCTATCGTATCAGCGCCGAGTTCGACAATGCCGAGGGCGTGAGCGTCGGCACCGATGTGCGGGTGGCTGGCGTCAAGATCGGCTCGGTCGTGGATTTCACCCTCAACCCGGAAAACTTTCAGGCAAATGTGGTGATGGACATCGATCCGAAGGTGAAGCTCACCGACGATGCGACGGCCAAGGTCACGGCGGAGGGCCTGCTCGGCTCCAAATTCATTGCACTGGAGCAGGGCGGTTCCGAAACCCTGTTGGCTGATGGTGGCGTGATTTCCAACACTCAGGGCGCTGTCGATATCTGGTCGCTCATCAGCCAGGCCATGTTCGCCGGAAAGGGCGGCGGCGACAGCGGAACGCCGGAAGCGCAGACGCCGTGATGAACGGCCTCCGGCCCGGGTCCGCGCTGTCCGGCGCGGCGGCGTTCTGCCTGCTGGTGGCATTGATGCCACTGGAGGCGAGAGCACAGCAGATTGCCAATCCGATCGCGGTTTTTGCCGGCCTCGACAAGATCACCGGAATCACCACCACCTTCGAAATCCCCATCGGTGAGCAGCGCCAGTTCGGCGGGCTGATCGTGAAGCCGAATGTCTGCTTTACGCGGCCGCTGACCGAGGAGCCCAAGACATCGAGCTTCGTCGAAGTCGATCAGGTGATGGTGGACAATTCGCGCAAGCGCTTGTTCTCCGGCTGGATGTTTGCCGAAAGCCCCGGCCTCAGCGGTGTCGAACACGCCATCTATGACGTGTGGCTGACCGGCTGCCGCGATCCGAACGCGCCGCCCCCGGTGGTGGAGATGCCGCCCGAACCTGCGCCGGAAGATCCGTCCAAGGAAGAAGAAAGCCCCGAGGACTGACATTCAGCGCGTCATGACCCGGCGCACCAATCTGCTCGACCTGCCGCGGAGCGCGGAATGGCATTCCTTTGCCACCCACCACCACTCCGATCTGGAGCTCCTCGCGTGGCTCACTGGCAGGATGCACTCACCGGCGACAGGTTTGGCGACGTGCCGAGCCATGGCATGATTGTGATGTAGTTGCACCCCTCGCCCGGTTGAAGGCTGACAT
>JBIIGF010000130.1:0-5794 GCA_044236665.1 Aestuariivirga sp.
GTGTCCGGCGAAGCGGGTGGCATTACCCAGCACATCGGCGCCTATCAGGTTGAAACGCCGAACGGCATTGTCACCTTCATCGACACGCCCGGCCACGAGGCCTTCACCTCCATGCGTGCACGTGGCGCCAAGGCCACGGACATCGTGGTGCTGGTGGTTGCGGCCGATGACGGCGTGATGCCGCAGACGGTCGAGGCCATCAACCACGCCCGCGCGGCGGATGTGCCGATCATCGTGGCGATCAACAAGATCGACAAGCCGGCGGCGAACCCGACGCGCGTCAGGAACGAACTCCTGAAATACGAGATCGTGGTCGAAAGCATGGGCGGCGACACGCTCGAAGTCGAAGTCTCGGCCTTGAAGGGCACCAATCTCGACAAGCTGCTCGACATCATCCTGCTGCAGTCGGAAGTGCTGGATCTCAAGGCCAATCCGGACCGCGAAGCAGGCGGCATGGTGGTGGAAGCCCAGCTCGACAAGGGCCGAGGCCCCGTGGCCACCGTTCTTGTTCAGCGCGGTACGCTGAAGCTCGGCGACATCTTCGTCGCAGGCTCCGCCTGGGGCCGTGTGCGAGCGCTCGTCAATGACAAGGGCCAGCAGGTCAAGGAGGCACAGCCTTCGACCCCGGTCGAGGTGCTTGGCCTCAACTCCGCGCCGGAAGCGGGCGACCAGTTCGACGTCGTGCCGAACGATGCGCGGGCCCGTGAAGTGACGGAATACCGTGAACGAAAGCGCCGCGAGACCCGCGGTGCGGCCGGCCGGTCCTCGCTCGAGCAGATGATGTCGGCGATGAAGGAAGGCAACGTCACGGAATTCCCGATCCTGGTGAAGGCCGACGTGCAGGGTTCTGCCGAAGCCATCGTGCAGGCGCTGGAAAAGATCGGCAATGCCGAGATCAAGTCGCGCGTCATCCATTACGCGGTGGGCGGCATCAACGAGTCCGACATCGGGCTTGCCGAAGCCTCCAAGGCGGTGGTGCTGGGCTTCAATGTCCGCGCCTCGGCGCAGGCGCGTGATGCGGCCGAACGCGCCGGCATCGAAATCCGCTACTACAACATCATCTATGACCTCGTTGACGACATCAAGCAGGCCATGGCGGGCAAGCTCGCGCCGGAACTGCGCGAAACCTTCCTCGGCAATGCGAAGATCCTCGAGGTCTTCAACATCACCAAGGTCGGCAAGGTGGCGGGCTGCCAGGTCACCGAAGGCAATGTTCAGCGCGGTGCCAAGGTCCGCCTGATCCGCGACAATGTGGTCATCCACGAAGGCACGCTCTCGACGCTGAAGCGCTTCAAGGACGAAGTGAAGGAAGTGCCGGTCGGCCAGGAGTGCGGCATGGCCTTCGAAAACTACCAGGACATCCGCGCGGGCGACATCATCGAGTGCTTCCGTGTGGAGAAGGTCCAGCGTACGCTGGACTGAGGTCTGAGAGATGAGCAAGGGCAGCGCCCCATCCCAACGCCAGCTGCGCGCCGGTGAGTTGATCCGCCACGCGCTGGCGGACATCTTCCTGCGTGGCGAATCGGGCGATCCTGAACTCGAGCGCCTGCAGCCGACGGTCGTCGAGGTGCAGATCTCGCCTGACCTCAAGATTGCCACCGCCTTCGTGCGCACCCTCGAGGCCGGCAAGGAACAGGCGCTTCTGGCGGCCCTCAACCGCAACAAGCGCTACATCCGCGGCCTCGTTGCGCCAAAGCTCGAGATGAAGTTCACGCCTGAGATCCGCTACCGGGTGGACACGGCACTCGACTACGCCAGCCACATCGATGACATCCTGCGCAGCCCTGAAGTGGCGCGCGACCTCGAGAAGAAGTAGGAAGCCAGCAGCCACCGTCATCCCGGCGAAGGCCGGGATCCAGCTGTTTGTCCAGATGGCCGACGCCCGAAGCTGGACCCCGGCCTTCGCCGGGGTGACGCCATAGAGGGGCGTAGAGAGCAATGAAAAAACACCGAAATCCTGTTCACGGCTGGGTCATCCTCGACAAGCCCCATGGCATGAGCTCCACCCAGGCGGTGGGCAAGGTGCGCTGGCTGTTCAACGCCGAAAAGGCGGGACATGGCGGCACGCTGGACCCCCTGGCCTCCGGCCTGCTGCCGATCGCGCTGGGAGAAGCCACCAAGACGGTGTCCTACGCGATGGACGGCCGCAAGATTTACCGCTTCACCGCCCGCTGGGGCGAGGAGCGCACCACGGACGACTTGGAAGGCGAGGTTTCGGCCACCTCGGCCAAGCGCCCCACAGTTGCGGAAATCGAGGCCGTTCTGCCCCGGTTCACCGGCGAGATCCTGCAGGCCCCGCCGGCCTTTTCGGCGATCAAGGTGGATGGCGAGCGGGCCTATGACCTGGCGCGGGACGGACAGGTTGTGGAACTCGCTGAACGTCCCATCCTGATCGAGGCGCTCCGCCTTGTCGAGGCAAGCTCTGATGAGGCAACCTTCGAGGTGACCTGCGGGAAGGGTACTTACATCCGCTCGCTCGCCCGGGACATGGGCCGGGCCCTGGCAAGTGCGGCGCATGTCTCGATGCTGCGGCGGGTGGCGGTCGGCCCGTTCACCGAAGCCCACATGATTTCGCTGGAAAACCTTGAGGAACTCAGCCATAAGGCCCCCGGCGGAAACGCCATCCACGGGGCTCTGCTCCCGATCGAGACCGTGCTGGACGGCATCCCGGCACTGGCCGTCGATCAGGAACAGGCCCGGCGCCTGAGACTGGGACAAGCCGTCCTCCTCAGAGGCGCGAGTGCTCCCATCGCGGAAGATGCGGTCTTGATGATGAGCGGGGACAAGCCCCTCGGCATCGGCACCATCGGCGAAGGACTGCTCAAGCCGAAGCGTTTGTTCAACCTGTAACCATTTGGAGATGACCGAATGACCATGACTGCAGAGCGCAAGGTTGCGCTCGTGAAGGAATTCGCCACGAAGCCGGGTGACACCGGTTCCCCCGAAGTCCAGGTTGCGATCCTGACGGAACGCATCAACTACCTCACCGAACACTTCAAGACCCACAAGAAGGATAACCATTCCCGCCGTGGGCTTCTGACGATGGTGAGCAAGCGCCGTTCGCTTCTCGACTACCTGAAGCGGATCGACGATGCGCGTTACCAGACGCTCATCAAGCGCCTCGAAATCCGCCGCTAAGCGGAACGTCGAGACAAGGTACGAGCGGGCGGATCACCGAGTAGCCGCCCGCGTCCCCAACCTCAGAGTCCGGCAATAGGGCCGGGCTCGATGCGGCCCAGAGGGGATGCCGTCCACAGTGGTGGTGCACGTTTTTCAAGCGGCGGCGAAGGGCACACAGGAAATCAACATGTTCAATATCGACGTCGAAGAAATTCAATGGGGCGGGCAGACGCTGCGCCTTGAAACCGGCCGCGTGGCCCGCCAGGCCGATGGCGCCGTGGTCGCCTCGCTGGGTGAAACCACCGTTCTCGCCACCGCCGTTGCCGAACGTTCGGCCAAGCCCGGGATCGACTTCTTCCCGCTCACCGTCAACTACCAGGAAAAGACCTATGCCGCCGGCAAGATTCCCGGTGGTTACTTCAAGCGCGAAGGCCGCCCGACCGAGCGCGAAACGCTCATCTCGCGCCTGATCGACCGTCCGATCCGTCCGCTCTTCGTTGAAGGCTTCCGGAACGAGACGCAGGTCATCGCCACCGTTCTCTCCTACGACCTCGAGAACGACACCGACATTCTTGCCATGGTGGCCTCTTCCGCCGCCCTCACGCTTTCGGGCATTCCCTTCATGGGCCCGATCGGCGCGGCGCGCGTTGGCTACATCAACGGCGAATACGTGCTGAACCCGACGATCGAGCAGCAGAAGCTGTCCTCGCTCGACCTCGTGGTGGCCGGCACGCAGGATGCCGTGCTGATGGTCGAATCGGAAGCCAAGGAGCTGTCCGAGGAAATCATGCTGGGCGCCGTGACCTTCGGCCACCGTGGCTTCCAGCCGGTGATCGAGGCGATCATCCGCCTCGCCGAACGCTCCGCGCGCCCGCCGCGCGATTTCACGCCGCCGGATGAGGAAGCGCTCTACAATCAGGTGAAGGCGATTGCCGAAGCCGACGTGCGCGCCGCCTACGCGATCCCCCGGAAGGAAGAGCGCCACGAGGCCGTTGCCAAGGCCAAGGACAAGGTAATGGCCGCGCTGACCGGTGCCGACAAGCCCGATGCGCCGCCCGCCAACAAGATCGGCGAAGCCTTCAAGCATCTCGAAAAGGATGTGGTGCGCAACGCGATCCTCGACACCGGCCACCGCATCGACGGCCGCGACACCAAGACGGTCCGCCAGATCATCGCGGAAGCGAGCGTCCTGCCGCGTACCCATGGTTCGGCCCTGTTCACCCGCGGTGAAACGCAGGCACTGGTCGTGACCACGCTTGGCACCGGCGAGGACGAGCAGTACATCGACTCGCTCGACGGCACGACCAAGGGCACCTTCATGCTGCACTATAATTTCCCGCCCTTCTCGGTCGGTGAAACGGGCCGCATGGGCGCCACGGGCCGCCGTGAAATCGGCCACGGCAAGCTCGCCTGGCGCGCCATCCACCCGCTGCTCCCCGCCCAGGACCAGTTCCCCTACACGATCCGCGTCGTCTCCGAGATCACCGAGTCGAATGGCTCGTCCTCGATGGCGTCGGTGTGCGGTGCATCGCTGTCGCTGATGGATGCGGGCGTGCCGCTGAAGGCGCCCTGCGCCGGCATTGCCATGGGCCTCATCAAGGAAGGCGAGCGCTATGCGGTGCTCTCCGACATCCTCGGTGACGAGGATCATCTGGGCGACATGGACTTCAAGGTGGCTGGCACCTCGGAAGGCATCACCTCGCTGCAGATGGACATCAAGATCACCGGCATCACCGAGGAGATCATGAAGGTCGCGCTGTGGCAGGCCAAGGATGGGCGCCTGCACATCCTCGGCAAGATGGCCGAAGCCCTGACGGGTGCGCGCGCCTCGCTCGGCGAACATGCGCCGCGCATCGAGACGCTGAAGATTCCCACCGACAAGATCCGCGAAGTGATCGGCACCGGCGGCAAGGTCATCCGCGAGATCGTCGAGAAGACCGGCGCCAAGATCGACATCCAGGACGATGGCACGGTGAAGGTGGCGTCCTCTTCGGGCACGTCGATCGACGCTGCCGTGAAGTGGATCAAGTCCATCGTCATGGAGCCGGAAGTGGGCGAGATCTATGACGGCAAGGTCGTCAAGGTCGTCGACTTCGGCGCCTTCGTGAACTTCTTCGGTGCGCGCGACGGCCTTGTCCACGTGTCCGAACTGGCTTCGAAGCGCGTCAACAAGGTGTCCGACGTCGTCAACGAAGGCGATACCGTGAAGGTGAAGCTCTTGGGCTTCGACAACCGTGGCAAGGTACGCCTGTCGATGAAGCAGGTGGACCAGGTGACCGGCGAAGACATTTCCAGGAAGCAGGCCGCCGAAGGCCAGGGCGATGAGGACATGCCGCAGGGCGAGTGATCCTCCGCTGACGGATGAATGCGAAGGGCGCGGATGGAAACATCCGCGCCCTTTTTTCGTACATACCTGTCACCGCGGCCTTCGCCGGGGTGACGGCCGTCAAAGGATAGGCAAGCGCCGTTTTACGCTCCCGCCCTGAGCCCCTTCTTCTCCGCATAGGCGAGGCATTCTGCCCACGGACGGATGCTGGCGCTGGTGGTCGGTGAATGAAGCGACGTCGCCGCAGCCGCATTGCCGAGATCGAGGCAGCGCTCCAATGGCCAGTCCTCGTGGATGCCGAACAGAACGCCCGCGTAGAAGGCATCTCCCGCGCCGGTGGAGCCTGCG
>JBIIGF010000131.1:0-5789 GCA_044236665.1 Aestuariivirga sp.
CTTTTGAAACTTGAATGGAATCCGGTGCCAACTAAGGCGAATTTGTGTTTATCCACTTGTCAACTTCGCAATCACGGTTAACAAAGCAGAAAGATGTGCCGTGTGCGGGGCGCGGTTTAGACGTTGCTTTGGAAAGTGGGCGGTCATGGGTCGTAACGGAAAGTTCGGTGGTGTTCTTGCGAGCGTGTCGATCATCGCCCTCTCGGTGTCACTCGGGGGTATGCCGGCCATCGCGGATGACTATGTGATCGACACGGATGTCATCAACGTCAATATCGCCTCGGATATCGACGGCAGCGTCATCAATAATGCCGTGGTCGGAAACGGCGGCAATGATTTCGGCATCAAGGTCAGGAACGATGCCGTCGTATCGGGTGACATCATCAACAACGGCACGGTGACGGCCGGCTTCACGGCGCTTGGCGACATCGCAGCGACCTCGGTGGCCGGTATTGTCGTGTGGAGCGGCGGGCAGGTTGAAGGCGAGGTTCTCAACAATGGCTCGGTGAGCGCCAGCGGCAACGCCATTGGCGGCGTCGCTGCGGCCCAGGGTTACGGTATCGTCACTGAGGGGGACGACAACCCCATCATCGAGAATGCCGAAGGGGCGAGTGTATCCGCCGAGGCCACCGCAGCGGCGCAGTACAGTGCCAATGCAATCGCCGGGGGCCTTGGCGAGGCGGCCGGCAGCGCTTCGCTCGATGATCTGATTGAATTCGACGATGTGATCGATCCTTCTGATGTGAGCCCCGCCCAGTCTGCCCGGATCACCAATGAGGGCTCGGTCGATGCGTCGGCATCGGCGAGGCTCATCACGGGGGGCGACGGTCCGGTCGATAATCACCAGGCAAATGCTCTGGCCTTCGGCGTGGGGCAGTTGATCGAAGCGACCGTGGCCGATGCGGTGGTGACCAATGCGTCCGGCGCCGACATCATGGCTTCGGCATCGGCCGAGGCCCGTTTTTATGAAAATGGTGTCGCGCTGGCGGCGGCCGGCGGCGTGGCGCAGGTCGCGCTGGGCGGTGCGGCGTCCGGCGACGTTACCAATCAGGGCAACATCGATGTCGGTGTGTCCGCCTATGCAACATCCATCGCGGGCGATGAAGGCGGCGCGGGTGCGGCCAGCCTTGGTGCCGGCAGCCTCCAGATCGTGGCCGGCCTGGACACAACTGCGACGGCGGACATGACCAATGACGGCAACATCGGTGTCTATGCGGGTTCGCGCGCGGTCGCGGCCGAAGACACCGCGCTGGCCGCCGTCGCTGGCTTTGGTGCCGTTCAGGTTGCTTATGGCGTGACGGTTGCTGATGCCGCGATGACCAATACGGGTGACATCGCTGTAGCAGCGTCCGCGACCGCAACGGGTGTTGATATCGCCGTGGCGCTCGGCGCCGTAGCCGGCAATGTGCAAGGCTCTGCGGGCGCCGTGGCGACAGCCGAGATGACCAATTCCGGTTCGATTTCCGCGGAGGCTGCGGCGGAGTCCAATGATGCCGAGGTGGCCGTTTCGGGTGTGATTGCCGCCGGCAATATTCAGGTGGCGCTCGGCATGGTCAGCGCGCAGGCGACGATGACCAACAGTGGTGAGATCGAGATGATCACCAGCGCCAACGCCTCCGGCGGGAATGCCGCCGCGGGTGTTGATGGGCTGGGCAACGCTCAGGTGGCGGTTGCGCTGGACGCCGATGGAACATCATTTGCACAGTTGACCAATGAGGGCAGCATCACCACCGACAACTTTGCCCAGGCTCTGGGAACGGAACTCGGTGTTGCCTTGGCGATCAGCGGCGGCAGCCTGCAGGTGGCGGCCGGCGGCGGAAATGCCACGGCATTGGCCACGAACGAGAGCATCATCGAGGCGAATGCTGCGGCCGAGGCGAGCGGCGCGATTGCCGTCGCTGTCGGCGCTGGCTATGGCAATGCCCAGGCAGCGCTGGCCATCGGCGAGGTGAGCGTCTCGTCAGCGAGCCTCACCAACAATGGCTCGATCACGACCAAAAACACGGCCGATGCCCAGGGCACAAATATCGCAGTTGGCGCGGCCAACAGTGCCGGCAACATTCAGGTTGCTGCGGGCGGCGGCAACGCCACGGCAACAGTTGAGAACACCGGCGACATAGACGTGACCGCGGAAGCAGCGGCTGCTGGCGTTATCGCCGTTGCGGGAGCCGGCAGCTACGGTGCTGGTCAGGCCGCGCTGGCGATCGGCACCGAAAGTGCGGCCATGGCTGACTTCACCAATGACGGCACTGTCGCGGTGAGCGGTTCGATCGAGGCGGAGGGCCTCCTGTTCAGCGCCGCCGTCGGTGTTGGTGTCGGCAGTCGGCAACTTGCCGTCGGAGGCCTTGACTCTTCAGTCTACTTTACCAACAACGGCATGATCGACGTTGAAACCAGCGCCATCGCCATGGCCGCCTCAGAGGTCGGTTCGGCGCTGGCTGTAATCGGCGGTGCCGGTGCTGCCCAGGCGTCCCTGAGCCTGGTTGGAGGCGCTACTGCCGGCTTTGAAAACAACGGCAGTATCGAAGTGTCGAGGACTGCGTCAGCCACGGGTGGCGCCGTCGGCGCCTCAGAAGTCATCGCGCTCGGTACGATCCAGATCTCGGGTGCCTATGCGAATAACGGGCGTGCCCAACTTGAGAATGCCGCCGATGCAAGCATCGAAGCGCGGGTCGAGTCCGAAGCGTCTGGCTTGTCGGACGTTAGGGCCGACTCCTATGTGATCGGCGCTGGTCAGATTGCTGTGAGTGGCTTGGCGGATGCGGTTGCTGCGATCGACAACGACGGGTCAATCAAGGCGGAGGCCCTGTCCAACGGCCAAGGCGACAGCGAGACGGGCTTTGCGCTCAGCGAGGCTGATGCCGCTGCGATCAATCAGCTCGGGCTGAGCGGCGGCGGAGCTGTGGAGACGACCGTCATCAATTCCTCCTCGATCGAAGCCGCAGCCACCGCCAATGCCTCCGCCTCCAGCGCTCTGGCCGATGCGCGCGCCCAGGGCATCAACCAGTACGGTCTTGCCAATACCGCCACGCAACTTGTGAGCAACAGCGGTGACATCAAGGCGAGGTCTGATGCGGCAGCCATCGGTGTGAACACCGGCGCTTCTGCAAGAGCGTTTGGCGTGGTTCAGGCCCCGTTGACCGGTGAGGCCACTGTTGCGCTTGGCAATACTGGCACCATCATGGCTGAGGCCAATGCCACCGCCAGCGGAACCAACTCAGGAGACGCCGGGGCAACCGCCATCGGGCAGATTGTTCGCCAGCCGCTTGAGTTGATGATCCCGGTCGCCCCGCCCACCGTTGTGCCGGATGTTCTGCCGAACGAGATCGACCCCTTCAATGTCATGGCCGATTTAGTGCCGGCCGATCTGCCGGTTGACTTCTCCTCGCTCACCGGCGGGTATGACATCCCGGGTGCCGAAGCGGCTGCCGAGATCGACCCTCAGGTGGATTTCGCCACAATGACGCTGGAAATCAGCAACCAGGAGAGCGGCAGCATTATGGCCGCGTCCCTCGCTGGCTCTCCACACGCGGGAACTGCCTTTGCCGCCGGTGGCTGGTATGAAGCCCAGCTTGGCGCCATGTCGGGTATGATCCGCAATGCCGGGACGATCGGAGTAATTGCCACGGTAACCGGTACCACCGGCACCGCCAGTGCTTTCGGCGTGACGCAGATCTCCAGTGCATCGAACGAATCGGTGCTCGACAATACCGGCATCATCGTGGCAGTTGCGAGCGGCCCGAATTCAAATGCCACTGGCGTCGCCATCGGGGCCTTCGCGCCTACTCCGGAGGCGATGATCTTGGCTCCGCCCGAGGCTGTGACAGTCATTAATAACAGGGGCGGCGGAATCCTCGCTGCCGAGAGTATGTATGCCGCCGAGACCATCAATCGCGGTGATGCGATCAGTACCCGTGGCGGTTATACAAGCTTCTCCGGCGAGGTTGAGGTCATCGAGGCCTTCAGCGCTGTCGAGGTCAACCTGCAGGGCGGTGAAGCAGGAAGCATAGGCAAGGATATCGCGATCGAGAGCGGCCGCATTTCCGGTGTCGTGCAGAACGCGCTGAAGTCCGACGACAGCTGGGGCTATGTCCTCGGCGATATCCAGATCACCGCGGATGACACGGTCAATGTTACCGATGGTGTGACGATCTTCGACGGTGTCGTGAATGCAGGAAGCGAAACCGGCGTTGGGGCCTTCAACGTCACTGACGGCGGCAAGTTCGTGATGGTGCTGAACGAACAGGACGGCGCCTCGGGTGTGAACGTCGAAGAGTTCACCATGAACTCCAATGGTACGCTGGTCTATGAACTCAACGCTGATGCGGGCGCTGGTGATTATGGCCAGGTCTCGGCCGTTACGGCGAATATCAACGGCGGAAAGCTCCGCGCCGTCTTCAACAGCGATCTCTATGCCGATACGACGGTCTATGATGATGTGATTTCGGCCGATACGTTCGTCGATGACAACATGATATCAGCCAGCGCGCTGAATGGCGCACCCGTCGTCCGGGTCCGGGACAATTCCTTGCTGCTCGATGTCACGGCCGTGGATGACGGTGACGATGGCATCGACCTCAATGTCGAAAGGGTTGCCTTCAACCAGGTGTCCGGCCTGACGGAAAACCAGAAGGCCGCAGCCGGCGGCATCGAGAAGGTCTATGGAAGCATCAGGGAAAGGTCCGATTTCGGGCGGATGGTCTCCAACCTCTTCATTCTCGACCGCGGCGAATACAAGGATGCGATGGCGCAGCTCTCGGGCGCTGAATATGCCCAGCATCTCCAGTCGGTGCTGTGGTCCACGCGTGCCGTCAACCGCATCGTGTCGGAGCGCATGGAATGCACCGACGGCGCTGCGCATGTGAAGACATCGAACGCCGCCAGGGTGGGTGATGCGTCGGTGGTCCCGGTGGCTGATGCGCCGGCGGGATCGGCTGGCTGCTTCCAGCCTGGCCAGGGATCGGTCTGGGCGCGTGGCTTCGGCCAGTGGAACAGCCTCGATGGCGACAGCAACGCGCCTGGCTATGATGAGGACCAGTTCGGCTTCCTGTTCGGCGCCGACTATGCGTTCCATGATCACATGTTCCTCGGCATTGCCGGCGGCTACTTCAACTCGAACGGCAGTTTTGACAGTTGGGCTGGCCGTGATGGAGCGGCGATCAATTACGACGGCCTGCAGCTTGCTGCGTATGGTGGTTATGACAACAGCGTCTACTATCTGCGCGGCGTGGCGAGCTACGGCAACTATCAGGGCGATGCCAACCGCACGGTTGACATTCCGGGCGGGCGGCGGGTCAGCCTGTCGGGTGATCCCTCATCCGATACCTGGTCGTTCTACGGCGAAACCGGCTATCGCTTCGGCCTCGGCGGAGCGGGCAGCCTGACGCCCTTCGCCGGCCTGAGCCTCGCCACGGCAACGCTGGAGGGTTTCACCGAAGACCAGTCCAAAGGCAATGCGGCGGCGCTTGAAATCCATGACTCGGACGGCAGCTCGGTCGCCTCCGTGCTCGGCGCCCGCTTCGAGGCGGACATGAGCATGGGATCGGGCATCTTCACGCCAACCGTGGCCGTCTCATGGATGCATGAATTCGACAACACCGCGCAGGAGGTCGACATGTCCTTCGCCGGTGCGCCGTCGGGGGCTGACTTCACAGCCAAAGGCTCGGAAGTCGCCCGTGATTCCATGCTTGTCGATGCCGGAGCGAAGTTCTCCTTCAATGATGCCGTGGACCTTGGCCTCTTCTACAACGGCCAGTTCAATGCCGATTATACATCGAACGCCGTCACGG
>JBIIGF010000132.1:0-5785 GCA_044236665.1 Aestuariivirga sp.
CCAGCACCAACACCAGTCCGATCATCGAGGCGATGAGGCCGGCGCGGATCGAATCCGATCCGAGGCTGGGGCCGACCGTGCGCTCTTCAACGATGGTGAGCTTGGCGGGCAGCGCGCCGGAGCGCAGGACCACGGCAAGGTTGTTCGTCTCTTCCGCTGTGTAATTGCCGGAAATCTGGCCGGAGCCGCCGAGGATCGGCTCGTTGATCCGCGGGTAGCTCACCACCTTCTCATCAAGGATGATGGCGAAGGGCTTGCCGACATTGTCGCGGGTGAGCTTGGCGAAGCGGTCCGCACCCTTGGTGTTGAAGCGGAAGGACACGACGGGGTTGTTGTTCTGGTCGAAGGCGCCGCGCGCATCGACGAGGTCGCCGCCGTCCACCGTGGCGCGGCTCGACGACTGAACCCACATCTGCTGATTCGGATCATCCTTCAGCGGGAAGGACTGGCATTCGGGCGGCGGGTTCTGGCCCTGCGCCGTCGGCTGCGCTTCGCACAGCAGCTGGAAGGTCAGCTTGGCCGTGCGGCCGATCACATCCTTCACCTGGTCCGGGTTCTGCACGCCCGGCAACTGCACCACGATGCGGTCCTTGCCCTGCTGCTGGATCACGGGCTCGGAGGTCCCCAGCGCATTGACGCGGTTCTCGACGATCCGGAGGCTCTGCGACACGGCCAGCGCGATCTTGGCGTCAAGCCCCTGCGGCGAGATGGTGAAGGTGAACTGCTGCCCGTCGCGGCTGAGATCAAACAGGTTGACGGTTGTTCCCGCGCCGAACATGCCGCTGTCCAGCGGGTTCAGCAGCTTGCCGAGTTCGGTCTCCGCCTTGTCGGCATCCTCCGGCTTGGTGACGCGCACCCTGACGGAGTTGTCGTTGCGCGTCAGCCCGCTGTACCCGATCTTGCTGTCGCGCATCGTGTTGCGCACGTCACTGGCCAACTGCCGGGTAAGCTTGTCCAGCAGGTCGGCGCGGTCCACCTCGAGCAGCACGTTGGAGCCACCCTGAAGGTCAAGGCCCAACGTCACAGGCCGCAAATTCCACGGCCGGAGCTTCTCCTGCCACTCCACCGGCAGAATATTCGGCGAGGCCAGAACGGCCGCGAGCAGAATCGCACCGAGAATGGCGAGGGTCTTCCAGCGGGAAATTTGCAGCATCGGGTTTTACTTGGTCTCGGCCGTAACGGGCTCACCCTTGGCGCGGACATCGGCGATGCCCGTGCGCAGCACGCGCACCTTCACATTCTCACCGATCTCGACCTGAAGTTCATTGTCGTCCACCACCTTCACGACCTTGCCGATGAGGCCGCCGTTGGTGATGACGGTGTCACCCTTGCCGACCTTCTTCAGCATCTCCTGATGCGCCTTCATCTTGCGCTGCTGCGGCCGGATGAGGAGGAAGTAAAACACGCCCATGATCGCCACGAGGGGCAGGATCATGCCGATGAAATCGCCTGCGCCGGGAGCGCCGGCAGCCTGGGCAAAGGCCGGAGTGATGAACACGGTTGTCTCCTGATCAAAAGTGTGGGCGGAATATAGCGATGGTTCCCTCTATTGCAACCAATCGATTGGCGCGCCTTTACCCTGTCCCTGCCCTCGGCTAAGAGATTGGCATGACACAGGAAATTGATCAGACGCTGCTCTCCCGCATCGCCGAGGCGCTGGAACGGATGGCCCCCGCCAGGCCCATGCCCCCGGACCTCAGGGGTTTTTCCGCCTTCGTATGGCATGCCAGCCCGCCGGAACTGGCTCCGGTGCCGTCCGTCAACCGTGTGGATCTCGCCCTCCTCAGGGGCATCGACTTTACCCGCGACCTGCTGATCGAGAATACCGAGCGTTTCGCAAAGGGGCTTCCCGCCAACAATGCACTGCTGTGGGGCGCGCGCGGAATGGGCAAGTCCTCGCTCGTCAAGGCGGCCCACCACGAGATCAACCAGCGCACCGGCGGGACACTGAAACTCGTCGAGATCCACCGTGAGGAGATCGAGAGCCTGCCCGTGCTGATGAACATCATCCGCGGCGCGCCGGACAGCCGCTTCATCGTCTATTGCGATGACCTCTCCTTCGACGCCGATGACACCTCCTACAAGGCGCTCAAGGCGGCACTCGACGGGGGCATCGAAGGCCGCCCAGCCAACATGCTGTTCTACGCCACATCGAACCGCCGCCACCTGCTGCCGCGCGACATGATCGAGAACGAGCGCTCGACCGCCATCAACCCCTCCGAGGCGGTGCAGGAAAAAGTGTCCCTGTCGGACCGTTTCGGCCTGTGGCTCGGTTTCCACAATTGCTCGCAGGACGAATTCCTCGAAATGGTCGCGGGCTACGCGAGGCACTACAGCCTGCCCATCGGCCCGGAGGAACTCCGCGCAGGCGCCATTGAATGGCAGGCCACCCGCGGCAGCCGCTCGGGCCGCGTGGCCTGGCAATACATCCAGGACGTGGCGGGACGCCTTGGGCAGAAGCTACAATCTTAGCCGGTTCCCTGCCCCAGGCTTGCGCAAGCCTCATCATGGCTCTCCGCCAGATGAAGCAGCGGAACAAGATTGGCGATCTCGAGGGATTCCCGGGCGAGTGCGTCGCGTGGCTGGACCGTTGCAAACCGGATATTGCGGCTGCGGAATTGTTTCAGGGTGGTGACAAGAAGCCGGATGCCCATGGACGAGATGTAGGTCACTTCGGACAGGTCAATGACCGCAAGTGCGTCCGGGCCGATCAGTGAGCCGGCCTTCACCGTGAACGGCATCTCAATCTTCGCCGTCTGTGTGGTGTCGAGCCGGCCTTCAAGTTTGAGTATTGTGATCGTCATATCCACCCCTTGGTCAACGATTACGGGTCACTAGCGGCACCGTGTGACAGTTCCATGCACATCGCTCCGGCCCTGCCGCTCAGCCGCTTTCCTTTTCGATGCGTGCCCACTCGGCCGGGTTCCGGGCGCGGGGCACGTCCATCACCGTCCGGCGGAAGGCTTCGCGCTGTTCGAGGGCCTCAAGCCACTCCAGAAGGTGGGGTGTCTCGGGCTTCGCGCAACTCAAGCCCATGTAGCGCCACATCAATGCGCCCATTGCGATCTCGCCGAAGCTGAACTCCGCCCCGGCGAACCAATCATGCCGGGCAAGCCAGGAGTCAGCGATGCGCGCGGCATCCGCGGCCTGGGTCTCGGCCACCTTCACGGCTGCGGCATTGCAGGCTTCAGGCGTGCTCCGCACGGTGTTGTTGAAGATGACGCTGACGGGTGGCGCGAAGTTGAGCTGCTGCCAGTCCATCCACTGTTCGGCCATGGCGAGGCTCCGGTGATCGACGGGCCGCAGCACGCCAGGGCGGAAGCGCGCAGCAAGGTAGCGCACGATCGCATTGGATTCGAACATCGTCACGTCGCCATCGCGGATGACCGGCACAAGGCCCATCGGATTCATCGCCAGAAAGTCAGTGTCGCGGTTGCCGCCGAAACTGCCCCCGACGTTTTCGCGGCGGTATGACACGTCGAGTTCCTCGAGCGCCCACAGCACCTTCTGCACATTGACGGAATTGCGCCGGCCCCACACGGTGATCATGTCCGCACCTCCTCGTTTCCGGTGCAGCATGATCCAACAGCGCGCAAAAGCAAGAGCCCGGACCAAGATGTGGGCCCGGGCTCTTGCTTTGTCTTAAAGAGAGTTCGTCAGTTGGAGGCGGTGGCCGAGGAGAGGAACTTCATCGGGTCGAGAGCCGTTGCGCCCTTTCGCACTTCGAAGTGGAGCTGCGGGCTGGAGACGGAGCCGGTCTGACCGGCCTTGGCGATCACATCGCCGCGCTTCACCGTATCGCCGCGCTTCACGAAGAGTTCCTTGGCGTGGGCATAGGCCGTTACATAACCATCATCATGGCGGATGAGCACCAGATTGCCATAGCCTTTCAGCTCATTGCCCGCATAGGCGACGACGCCGCTGGCCGCCGCGCGGATCGAGGTGCCTTCCGGCACCGCAATGTTGATGCCTTCATTCTTGAGGCCATTGGCCTTGGGGCCGAAGCCGGAGATGATCTTGCCACGCACCGGCCAGCGCATGCCGGCCACGCCGTCAACCGGGGCCTGCTCGGTGATCTGCTTGGGTTGCGTCTTGGCGGCTGCGTCCACCGCTGCCTCGGCACCAGCCTCTTCGGCCGTTGCGGCCTGTTCGGTTTCCGTCTCGGGGGCCGGCATCGCGGCGACATCCTGCGCATCGCCCTTGGGTGCCGGTGGAGCAGCAGCCTCTTCGGTTTCGAGCTGCGGCGCGGGAGCCTTGGCAACCGCCGGTGCTCCGCCCGCGCCGCCAGCCGGGATCCGGACCTTCTGGCCGGCGGTCAGGCGGGCATCATGCGGCAAGCCATTGGCATCCGCGATGGCGAAGGGCGACACGCCGAACTTGCGGCCGAGCGAGAACAGCGTCTCGCCACCCGCCACGACATGCATCTCGCCGCTGCCGCCTTCCGCGCTGACCGAGGGGCCGGACTTGAACGGTTGCCCCGGTGGCGGGGCAACGGGGGTCGACTCCGGTTCTGCGAATGTATCGGTGTTGGGCGGAATGGGCTCGGCGGAAGCGCTGCTGACAGCGCCACCGGCGGGAATGCGCAGCACCTGCCCCGTATGTACGGAATAAGGCGGCTTGATGCCATTCGCGGCAGCCAGTTGCGAAACCGAGACATTGTTGGCGCGGGCCACCGAATAGAGCGTCATGCCGGGGCCGACAGTCACCGTCGCGCCGGCGGGACCGGCCGGTGCCGTGGCCAGCTGGGGCTGGGGAACAGCGGCGGGCGGTGGGGCGCTCACGGCCGGCTGGCGGTACTGCTGGGGCTGATAGGACCTGGAGTAGTCATAGGCAGGCGGCGCGGCCGCAACCGGAGCGCCGCCGAGTGGCTTTGATGAAATCTCGTCTTCCATGCCGACATTCGAGGCCGTCACGCGCTGCGGCACGCTGGCGGTGGTGACCGGATCGGAGACTGCGGTGGTGGATGTCAGCCGGTCCGAACCTGAAGAACATGCGGAGAGCATGACGGCGGCTGCAACGGACACGAGCAACTGCGCCTTGGACAGATTCCAAGGGAAACGGCAAACTTTGGACGACATGCCCCAACTCCACAACAAACTGACGGACACAAAAATGGCCTGTTTAGGTTAAGGGACGGTTATTGCCGGAGACCGGATTGCGGGAAAAATGCGACCGTAGCGCGATTATCTTTCAACGATGACGGCTGCCCCGAGGCGGACGCGCGCAAACAGATCGATCACCTCTGCGTTGATCATCCGGATGCAGCCCGAGGACACAGCCTCGCCGATGCTCCACGGCTGGTTCGTGCCATGGATGCGGTACAAGGTCTCCCCGATGTAGATGGCGCGCGCGCCGAGCGGATTGTCGGGGCCGCCCGGCATATGGGCCGGAATGTGCCGTCCCGCGCGCCGTTCGCGTGCGATCATCTCGGCGGGCGGGCGCCAGTCCGGCCACTCCGCCTTGCGGGTGACGATGTCAACGCCGCTCCAACTGAAGCCATCGCGCCCCACCCCGACATGATATGCAATCGCCTTGCCATCGGGCAGGATGAAATAGAGCCGGCGTTCACCCGTGCGGATGAGGATGGAGCCCGGCGGCAGGTCCGTCTTGAAGGCAACGGTCCGGGACTTGAGGCCTTGCGGCAGCAGCTCGCTGCCACGCGTTTGCGGCGTCAGGGCCGTGCTGCCATGGTCCATGCCGCCATGGATCTGGAAGGACGGGGCGGCGATGGCCCGTGCACCGGTGGCCACGGCACACGCCACGGCCACCCGCAGCGACAAGACCA
>JBIIGF010000133.1:0-5778 GCA_044236665.1 Aestuariivirga sp.
GCCGAACCCGATTGCCGGATAGGTCCACCACGGATTCTGATACCAGTAGCCGCGATAGTAGTGGCGGCAATTGTTGCTCCAGCCGTTGCAGCGATAGCCGTGACGGTACTGATTGTACCGCGGATAGCCATTGTAGCGGTAGCGCGGATAGCTGCGCGGCTTGCCATAGCCGCCACGATAGCCGGAGCCGCCGCGGTATCCGCCGCCATCGCCACGCACATCAGTTCGAAGCTGCGACGAACCGGCCTCTACGGCAGGCGCCTGGAGCGGAACGCTCAGCGCGAGAGCGCCAGCCGCAGGCACGCCAAACAGCGCCAGACCCAGGGCGGCAAAACCAAAAAGACTGCGTCTTAACATTTTTGAGTTACTCCCATGCCGCCGAGTTGCGGACGCGCGGGGCCTTACGCTTCAAATGTGCAAAGAAAACGGCGCAGTTGCGGCAAGGTTCCCGCTGCGCCGACGTTCTGTTCGAGGCAGGATGTGACAGCGCCCGGTCAGCGCTGCCGTTCGATCTCGACGCCGACACTGCGCGCGTTTGCGATAATGTCCGGCTTCTCCACACGCACACGGGCTGCCACCACGCGCTTGTCGCGCAGGCAGGAGGCAGCAATCTTCTCGCACAGCGTTTCAACGAGGTTGATGTGCCCTTCCGCGATGATCGCCTCTACCTTCTTCACGACGATCTCGTAGGAGACAACATGGCCGATGTCGTCATCCTTCGGCCCATCGCCCTCCTCCACCGACAAGTCGATGTTGACGATGACGCGCTGCGGCTTCAGCTTCTCGTGGTCATAGATGCCGATAAGCGCCATCAGGTCGAGATCGCGCACGAACACATGGCGAAGGCCCGATGCGGCACTGGCGACATGGTGGCTGATAATGGGCTTCTTCATTCGTTTACCTCGACAACGTCAGGCGTCTGCCAAACCAGATGCTGGCCGCCATCCAGTGCGATCATCTGCCCGGTCAGCGCCGGCTGGGACAATATGAATTTCACCGCAGCGGAAATCTCTTCCGGCGACGTGCCACGGCCCAGAAGCGTCAGCGCTGCCTGTTTGTCGAACTCGGCCTGATCCATGCGCACGGAGGGAAGGGCAGGCCCGGGGCCGATGGCATTGACGCGGATGCGCGGCGCCAGCGCCTGCGCCAGCGTGCGGGTCGCCGTCCACAGCCCGGATTTCGAAGTGGTGTAGGAGAAGAACTTCGGGTTCAGCTTCCACACGCGCTGGTCGATGATGGAGATGATGTTGCCCTCCTCGTCATCCGGCAATTGCCGCGCGAAGGCCTGCGACAGGAAGACGGGAGCGCGGAGATTGGTGTCCAGATGCTCCGCCCAGCTAGCCTTGGTGATGGTGCCAACCTCATCGGGCTCGAACAGCGAGGCATTGTTGATGAGGCAGGTGAGCCCGCCAAGCGCCGCGGAGGCCTCGGCGATCAGCCGGTCCGGCGCATCGGCATCCGAGAGATCGCCCCGGACCACCACCGCCTTACGCCCAAGGGCGCGGATCTGGGCCGCGACATCTTCCGCCTCGACGACGGAGGCATTGCAATGCACCGCCACATCCCAGCCATCACGCGCCAGTTCGAGCGCCAGCCTGCGCCCGATGCGCTTTGCCGCCCCGGTCACCAAAACCGATCTGATCATGCTCATGGCTTCGGCATCAGGATGACGTAGTGCTTCTTCACCTTCTTCACGGTTTCCCATGTGCCCTTGAAGCCTGACGGAATGATGAAGGCGTCGCCTTTCTTGAGCGTCCAGCTCTTGCCCTCCTCATTGGTGAGAATGGCCTTGCCCTCGATAAAGTGGCAGAATTCCCACTCGTCATAGCTCACCGGTACCTTGCCGGGCGTGGATTCCCAGATGCCGCAGAACAGCCGGCCATCCTCGCCGGTGAAATGGTTCCAGGTCCTGGTTTCATACTTGCCCTTGATGAGCTTGCCCTTGTCGGGCTTTCCCTTTTCAACGTCGGGCGCCGTCTTGCCCTTGGTCTTCATCACCAGAATATCAGCCATTTGCTTTTCCTATCTTGAGATACGTTCGAGAAGTTCCCGCTTGCCGGGTTTGAAGCCGGAGGCCACCCACCAGTCCTCCAGCCGGCGCAGGGTCAGGCCCATGTCTGGTCCCGGCTGCATGCCAGCCGCGATCAGGTCGCGCCCCGTGACGGGCAGCACCGGCACCTGCCAGCGGCCCGGCAAATCACGCAATTCCGCCCAGCCGGCATCATCCAGCGCGGCATCCGAGCGCGCCCAGGCCACCGCGACGAGATCGCGCCAGGCTTCAGCACCGATCTGGTAGAGTATGATGCGCTGTTCCTGCGCGCGAAGTGCCGGCGAGGGCGGCACCAGCGTGGCGATGGCCTCCAGCCGCTTCGCCTCATGGTTGGACAGGCGCCAGCGGTCCTTCATCGCCACCGGATCCTGAGCCAGCACGGCCAGCCTTAGCAGTGGGTCGGCGGGCAGGCGCGAGAGCACGCACCATTCCTCCGTATACGGAAGAATAACACTGAGTATGGCGCACTCTGCCATGCAGCGTAGCGTTGGGATGGCGCCCTTCGCTACCAGGAGCTTGAACATCTCCTGGCGCACGCGCTCGGCCGAAAGATTGCAAAGGCCATTCCTGTGGGTGATGCAGGCCGCAAGCCCCGCTGCATCGGGCGGGCCCTCGCCATAGCGGGCGTGGAAGCGGAAGAAACGCAGGATGCGGAGATAATCCTCCTCGATTCGCTGGTCCGCGCTGCCGACGAAGGCAACCCGGCGCAACCCAATATCGCGGTACCCGCCAGTGAAATCATAGACGCGGCCAGCGGCATCGCAGTACAGCGCGTTGATGGTGAAATCACGCCGCTGCGCGTCGGCCTCCCAGTCGCTGGTGAAGGCCACCTTGGCGCGGCGGCCATCGGTTTCGACATCGTGGCGCAGCGTTGTTACCTCATAGGGGTGGTGATCGGCCACCACGGTCACCGTACCATGGTCGATGCCCGTCGGGTGAATGCTCATGCCGGCTGTCCCGCAGGCCTCTGCCACCTGCGCGGGCGACAGCGTGGTGGCGAGATCGACTTCCGTCACCGGTTCGCCCAGCAGGGCGTTGCGCACCGCGCCACCCGCCACGCGCGCCTCTCCGCCCGCCGCGGCGATGGCCTGCATAACCCGCCGCAGCGAGGGCTGTTGCAGCCAGTCGGCGCTGGCGAGTGAGGGCAGTGTCTCGCTCATGGTGTCTCGTACAACAGGCGGTAGAGATTGCGGATCATGCCCGCGGTTGCGCCCCAAATGTAGCGCTCCTGCCACGGCATCGCATAGAAGAAACGTTCAGCCCCTTGGAATTCGCGCGAGTGGCGCTCATGGTGCTTCGGATTCATGAGAAAGGCGAGTGGAACTTCGAACACATCCGCCACCTCGCCTGCATGTGGCATCAACTGGAAGCCAGGGCGCACCATCGCCACCACCGGCACCACCCGGTAATTGGTGCTGGTGAGATAAGTATCGAGAAAACCCAGCGGTTCCACGAAGTCTGGCGTGATGCCCGTTTCCTCCGCCGTCTCGCGCAGCGCGGCGGCCACCGCGTCCGCATCCGTCTCATCGACGCGCCCGCCGGGGAAAGCCACCTGGCCCGCATGGCGCTTGAGGTGCGGCTGGCGCTGGGTGAGCAGGAGATGTAACCCCTCGCCACGCGGCACCACCGGCACCAGCACGGCGGCGGGCTTCGGCGTCTCGCCCTGCGGAATCATCCGGGCATGCGGGTTCAGGTCATCATCGCTGAAGCGCGGCCTGTCTTCCGGCGCGGCGTGGAGCTTCGTTGCGGCAAGTTTCCTGAATTCCGGTTCATCGAAGCGAAAGCTCACGTTGAAAGCCCGATCTCGGCAGCCTTCTGCATCGGGAAGAACTGCCCCGCAGACCACACGCCAAACCACTCCCCCTCCACCGTTCCCGCCGCCACAAGGTCATAGAACAGGGCGCGGCTGACAAGCGCTTCAAGACCCGTCCGCACCAGAACATAGGGCTTCAGGCCGTCGGTTCCTTTTTCAACGGCAAAGCGAAGGGGATGAGCGGCATCGGCCGTCACCTCGTCATCGACATTTGTTTCAAACGACACGACCTGGAAGTTCCCCTCGCCCGCCACCTTCATGCGTACGGCAGTGAAGGGTGCATCATCGACCCTGATGCCCACTTTCTCCACCGGGGTGACAAGATAATATCTTCCGTCAGCATCATGGCGCAGGACCGAGGCGAAGAGTTGCACCAGCGGTTTCCGCCCGATGGGGGAGTTCATGTAGTACCAGGTGCCGTCCTGGGCGATGCGCATGTCGATGTCGCCGCAGAATGGCGGGTTCCATAGATGGACCGGCGGCGGGCCCTTGGCCTTCCGGGCCTCGCCCAGCCCCTTCAGGGGGTTGCTTGCATCGCGCTGATCTGTGCTCATTTTCCGGTCGTAAAGCTGAAACGGGGCTTCTGCCCCTGCCTCTTTTAGGCCATTCTCGTTCCCGAGACTGATCTTCCGAACAAACTTATAGTGAGACCCATGCCCAGCATCAATGAAGCAGACCGCCAGATCATCGCCGACCTCGAAACGGCGGGCGGGCGTCTGGGTGAGGCCCGCGCCGCCATCGGCCGCGTCATCTTCGGCCAGGACGCGGTGGTGGAGCAGGTGCTCATTGCCATACTGGGCGGCGGCCACGCGCTTCTGGTCGGCGCCCCCGGCCTTGCAAAGACCAAGCTGGCGACGACGCTCGGCCGGGTGCTGGGGCTTGATGAGAAGCGCGTGCAGTTCACCCCCGACCTGATGCCCGCCGACATTCTCGGCTCAGAGGTGCTGGATGAGAGCGAGGGCGGCCGCCGCCAGTTCCGCTTCGTGCCCGGCCCCGTCTTTTGCCAGCTGATGATGGCGGATGAAATCAACCGTTCCTCGCCCCGCACCCAGTCGGCGCTGCTGCAGGCGATGCAGGAACATCATGTGACGGTCGCCGGCCAGCGCCATGACCTGCCGCGCCCCTTCCATGTGCTCGCCACCCAGAACCCCATCGAGCAGGAAGGCACCTACCCGCTGCCCGAAGCCCAGCTTGACCGCTTCCTCGTGCAGATCGACGTTCCCTACCCCTCACTCGACGCGGAGCGGCGCATGCTGTTCGCCACCACCGGCGCGGCGGAAGAGCAGGCGGAGAAAATCCTCTCCGTTACCGAATTGCTGAACGCCCAGCGCCTCACGCGGTTGATCCCGGTGGGCGAACAGGTGGCGGAGGCCATCCTGCGCGTGGTGCGCGCCGCAAGGCCGGGGCCCGAGGCCGATGAATTCGTCAACCGCAACGTGGCCTGGGGGCCATCGCCCCGCGCCTCGCAGGCCCTGATGCTGGGGACGCGGGCCCGCGCCCTTTTGCAGGGCCGGCTGTCGCCGTCGCTCGATGATGTTCAGGCCCTGATGGGCCCGGTGTTCCGTCACCGCATGGCGCTGAACTTCACGGCGCGGGCCGATGGCCACACCATCGAGGGCACGATCGAGCGCCTGTCGAATCTGATCGCCTGAGATCATGGCTGACGCCGCAGCGCTCTTCCTCTCAGACCGCGCCGCCCATCAGGCCGCGGCACTTCCGCCCCTCCTCGTGGAGGCGGAGCGCATCGCCGCGACCGTGATCCTCGGCGAACACGGGAGGAAGCGCGCCGGGCCGGGAGAAAGCTTCTGGCAATACCGGCCCTACAGCTTCGGCGATTCCACCCAGCGCATCGACTGGCACAAGTCGGCGCGCTCCGACCGCATCTTCATCCGCGAAAATGAATGGGAGGCGGCGA
>JBIIGF010000134.1:0-5769 GCA_044236665.1 Aestuariivirga sp.
TCATGGCGGGTGAGCCGATGAAGCCTGCCACGAACAGGTTGGCCGGCCGGTCATAGAGTTCGAGCGGGCTTCCCATCTGTTCCACGATGCCGTCATGCAGCACCACAATCCGGTCGGCCATGGTCATGGCCTCGACCTGGTCATGCGTCACATAGACGGTGGTGGTCTTGAGGCGCTGATGCAACTCCTTGATTTCGGCGCGCATCTGCACCCGCAGCTTGGCATCGAGGTTGGAGAGCGGTTCGTCGAACAGGAATACCTGGGGTGCCCTGACGATGGCGCGGCCCATGGCCACGCGCTGGCGCTGGCCGCCCGAAAGCTGGCGCGGATAGCGCTTCAGATAGGGCACGAGGTCGAGGATTTCGGCGGCCTTCATCACCCGGGCGTCAATCTCGGCTTTGGGCGTCTTCCTCAGCTTCAGCGCAAAGCCCATGTTCTCAGCCACCGTCTTGTGCGGATAGAGCGCGTAGTTCTGGAACACCATGGCGATGTCGCGGTCTTTCGGCGGCAGGCTGTTCACCACCTTCTCGCCAATCCGGATGCTGCCGCCGGAAATCTCCTCCAGCCCTGCGATCATGCGCAGCAGGGTGGATTTCCCGCAGCCCGACGGGCCCACCAGCGCAACGAATTCCCCGTTGGAAATGGGAATCGACACGCCATGGATCACCTCCTGGTCGCCATAGCTCTTCCGCACATCAATGATTTCGACCGATGCCACGCCGTTCTCCCTCAACTCAGGGGTCTTGCGCCCCTTTCAAGCCCGGCGGAGACTAGGGCAGGTTTCAGAGCCCGTCGAGAGGATTTGCCAATGCGCTATGAAATGATGCTGCCCGCCCAGATCCGTGCCGCCATCGCGGCCAATGTGCCCGTGGTGCTGCCGCTCGGCGTCCTCGAATACCACGGGGAGCACATGGCGGTGGGCATGGATACGCTTGCCGTCACACAGGCCCTCGCCCAGCTTGAGCAGGAGGCGGAAATCGTCATCCTGCCGCCCTTCTATTACGGGGCTGCCAGCTATGCGGTGGAGCCACCCGAGGGAACGGGCTCGGTACAGGTCGATTCGAGCACCCTCCACCCCTTTGCGCGGGAATTGTTCACCGGTCTGCTGCGGGTCGGGTTCCGCAACATCCATGCCTTCATCCACCACCAGACCGAGAACTTCACCGCCGGCATGCCGACCGACCTCGCCTTCCGGTTCGGCGCGCGGCAGGCCATCTTTGCCTTCCTCGAAAAGACCCGCGGCGAAGGTTGGTGGGGCGACGCGAAGATGGCCGATTACTATGCCCAGCAGGCAGGCGGCAGCGACCCCTTCAACTGGATCAAGATTCATCCGCTGATGACGGAGGCCACGATCACGCAATATCCCTTCGACCACGCGGGCGAGGGCGAGACGTCGCTGATGCTGGCGATGTGCCCCGAAGCCGTCGACATGCAGCGCCTGCCCGGGTCGCAGTGGTATGTCGAAAGCGCCAGCCGGGCATCCGCCGAAACCGGGCGGCGCGGGCAGCACCTCATCCTCGCCCACATGCGCCGTGTGCTTGGCCTGCCGCAACCTGCCGAATGAGGCGGGTGCGTCCGTTGCCGCAACCGCAGGCGTGTGGGCCTACCACTGGGCCGGGGGCGGCTCAGGGATCGCGTTGCCGGTGCCCAGCACCTGCTGGTCGAAGTCGATGATGGAGCCGGTCATCAGGCCCGATTCGGCACTCGACAGATAGGCCACGGCGCGCGCCACTTCGGCTGGCTTCAGCAGCCTGCCGAAAGGCCTGCCTTTTTCCGCATTCTCCAGCCAGCCCGGTTGTGCATCGTGATAGGCTTTCATGATGCGGTCTTCTCCGGGCGTATCCATCCAGCCGATGTTGAGGCCGTTGACGCGGATCCGGTAGCCCATCACGCTGAAGGCCACGTTGCGGGTAAGGGTCGCCAGCGCGCCCTTCGAGCCGCAATAGGCCGAGATGAAATCCTGCCCGCCATGGCCCGACATCGACAGGATGTTGACGATGGTGCCGGCGGTCTTCGTTTTCTTCATCAGGTGCAGTGCATCCTGCATGAGGAAGAAGGGTGCCTTCACATTGACATCGAAGATCTCGTCATAGCGCTCTTCCGTCGTATCCCAGATCGAGCCGCGGTCGGTGAGGGCGGCGGCATTCACCAGGGCATCGACCCGGCCGAAGGAAGCCTCGCAGGCGGCCATCACCTTGCGCACATCCGCCATCCTCGCAAGGTCGCCCTGCACGAAGACGCAATTCACCTTCTTTGCTTCAAGCGCGGCCTTCACCTTTGCGCCGCGTTCGGCATTGCGACCGGTGATGAGGAGTTGCGAAACGCCGCGTTCGGCGAAGAGATGCGCGATGGCCTCGCCCAGGCCCTGCGTCGCACCGGTGACGACGGCTGTCTTGCCGTCCATCGAGAGGTTGGAGAGGGAGTCGATGTTCATGTGGATCACGCAACCGTCACGGGCTTGCCCGTCTTCCACGACTCGGTCGCCGCATCGGCCAGCTTCTGGGCCTGCAGGCCATCGTGGCCGTTGGGCGTGATCGGTTTTCCGTTCGTCACCGCGTCGATGAAGGTGAGCACCTCATTGGCATAGGCCTGGCCGTAGCGCTCGGTGAAGAAATGCAGGATCGGGTCGTTGTGGAAGCCCTCGGCGGTTGCCACCTCGACCGTGGTGTTGTGGATGTTGCCGGCCCGCAGCATGCCCTTCGCGCCATGCACTTCGATGCGCTGGTCATAGCCATAGCTGGCGCGGCGCGAATTGGTGATGACGCAGATCCTGCCGGATGCCGTCTGCATCTGCACGGCGGCCGTATCGCAGTCGCCTTCATCGCCGATGGCTTTGTCGACGAGGGCCGCACCCAGCGCGTTCACCACCACGAACTCCTCGCCGACGAGGAAGCGAGCCAGGTCGAGATCATGGATCATCATGTCACGGAAGATGCCGCCGGAGCTCTTGACATAAGAGGCGGGCGGGGGAGCGGGATCGCGGCTGATGATGGTGGCCATCTCGACATTTCCCACCGCACCCTCGCGCACGCGCTTCTGCAGCGATGCGAAATTGGGGTCAAAGCGGCGGTTGAAGCCGATCATCAGCGGCGTCTTGTTCTTCTCCACCGTCTTCAGGCAGGCCTCGATGCGGGCCACCGAGAGGCTCACCGGCTTTTCGCACAGGATGGCCTTGCCAGCATTGGAACTGGCCTCGATCTGCTCGGCATGGAAGGGCGTGGGGGTGGCGATGAGGATTGCGTCCACATCCTTGGCTGCGATGATGTCCTCGACGCTCGCCACCCTGGCGCCCACCTCAGCTGCGAGGTCGGCTGCGGCCTGCGGCACGGCGTCCGCCAGATAGGCAACCTTCGCCTTGCCTGACGCCGCAATGGTCCGCGCATGCACCTTGCCGATGCGGCCCGCACCCAGAACACCAAATTTCAGCATCAGCACCCTCCCATTATGGAATAAACATTCCGAATTGACTTCATTTTGGAATTCATGTTTCGTATTGTCAAGCAGTCAATCAGGTCATCGGAGCATAGAATGGCACAGAATCCGGCATCCCGGCAGCGGCTGGACGTCATTTCCATCGGGCGCTGCTCGGTGGACCTCTATGGCCAGCAGATCGGCTCCCGGCTGGAGGATGTGGCCTCCTTTGCCAAGTCAGTGGGCGGCTGCCCCTCCAATATCGCCATCGGCACCGCGCGGCTGGGGTTGAAGTCCGGCCTCATCACAAGGGTGGGCGATGAGCAGATGGGCCGCTACGTGAAGGAGCAGATGGCGCGCGAGGGCGTATCGCTCGATGGCATCGTGACTGACCCGGCGCGCCTCACCTCGCTCGTCTTGCTCGCTGTCGAGACCGACAAGACCTTTCCGCTGATCTTCTACCGCGATAACTGCGCCGACAGCGTGCTGTCGGAGGACGACATCGACGAGGACTTCATCAAGTCATCCGCGTCTGTGCTGGTGACGGGCACGCATTTCGCGAGGCCCGCCAATGATGCCGCCCAGCGCAAGGCCATGCGCATCGCCAGGGCGAATGGTGCCAAGGTGATCCTCGACATCGACTACCGCCCCAACCTGTGGGGGCTTGCCGGCCATGCGGCGGGCGAAGAGCGCTATATCAGGTCCGGTAAGGTATCGGAGCATCTGAAGACGATCCTCCCCGATTGCGACCTGATCGTCGGCACCGAAGAGGAGGTGCATATCGCGGCAGGCAGCGAGGATACGCTGGAAGCGCTGCGCATCATCCGCTCGCTCTCCAAGGCCGTGATCGTGCTGAAGCGCGGGCCGATGGGCTGCGTGGTCTATCCGGATGTGATTCCCGATGCGCTGGACAAGGGCATCGTCGGCAAGGGCTTCCCGATCGAGGTCTATAATGTTCTGGGGGCGGGAGACAGTTTCATGTCCGGCTTCCTTCGTGGCTGGCTGCGGGGCGAGGACCACGTGACGAGCGCCACCTGGGCCAATGCCTGCGGTGCCTTCGCCGTGTCGCGCCTGCTGTGTTCGCCGGAAATCCCCACATGGCCGGAGCTGCAGTATTTCCTGAAGCATGGCAGCCCCTTCAAGGCGTTGCGCAAGGATGAGGCGATCAACCATCTGCACTGGGCAACGACCCGCCGCGCCCAGCCGGACAAACTCCTCGCCTTCGCGATCGACCACCGCATGCAGCTGGAGCAGATGGCCGACAGGCTTGGCGCGCCGCGTGACCGCATCAATGCGCTGAAGCAGCTGGCGGTTGCCGCCATCGCCCGCGTCGCGAAGGGCGAACCCGGTTATGGCACGCTGCTCGATGATGTCTATGGCCGCGAGGCGATGTTCGATGCGGCCAGGCTCGGCCTGTGGATCGGCCGTCCGGTGGAACAGCCGGGCTCGCGGCCGCTGCGCTTTGAATTCACACAGGATGTGGGCTCCCGCCTCGTCGAATGGCCGGTAACGCACACGATCAAGTGCCTGTCGTTCTATCATCCGGATGATCCGGCGGCGCTGAAGCAGGAACAGGCGCAGAAGATCCGCACGCTCCATGAAGCGGCGCGCAAGGTGGGGCGCGAGCTGCTGGTCGAGATCATTGCTGGCAAGAATGGTCCGTTGACGGATGATACCATCGCCCGCGCGCTGGATGAGCACTACGCGCTCGGCATCAAGCCCGACTGGTGGAAGCTGGAGCCGCAGGCCTCGGCGAAGGCGTGGGAGAACATCTCCGCCATTATCGAACGCAATGACCCGTGGTGCCGCGGCGTGGTGCTGCTGGGCCTCGAAGCGCCGGAAGATGAACTGGCCAGGGGCTTTGCCGCCGTTGCCCCTCACAGGATCGTCAAGGGCTTTGCGGTCGGGCGGACGATTTTCAACCATGCAGCCGAAGCCTGGTTCACCGGCCGGATGAGCGATGAGGAAGCGGTCGCCGACATGGCGCAGCGGTTCCAGTCGCTCGTCGATATCTGGAACACTGCACAGGCCCGTGCTGCTTGAGGAGAACGCCATGACCAAGACAATCCGCCTCACGGCCGCCCAGGCCCTCGTCAGGTTCCTGACACGGCAGATGACCCATGTGGATGGCCAGAAGGTGCCGGTCTTCGCCGGCATGTGGGCGATCTTCGGCCATGGCAATGTGGCCGGCATGGGCGAAGCCCTGTGGCAGGCGCGTGACGCGCTGCCCACCTATCGCGGCCAGAACGAGCAGACCATGGCCCACGCGGCGATTGCCTATGCCAAGGCCATGCGGCGCAGGCGCATGATGGCCTGCACGAGTTCGATCGGCCCCGGCGCGCTCAACATGGTCACGGC
>JBIIGF010000135.1:0-5716 GCA_044236665.1 Aestuariivirga sp.
GGCGCGCGAGGTCAATGATGCGGCGGCCCGCAAGGGCGCGCTGCTGATCCCCTCCTTCGCGGTGGAGCGCACCCAGGAGCTGGTCACTGACCTCGTCAAGCTGATGGACGAGGGCAAGGTCCCGACAGCCAATATCTTCATCGACAGCCCGCTGGCCTCCAGGGCCACGGCGATCTTCACCCGCCACGCGCGGGAACTGCAGCATGGCGGCGACCTCACCCGCGCCTTCAACTCGCCCCATGTGCGCAGCACCGAGAGTGTTGAGGAATCGAAGGCGCTGGCCCGCTTCAGCGGCTTCCGCATCATCGTGTCGGCGTCCGGCATGTGCGAGGCAGGGCGCATCCGCCATCACCTCAAGAACCATCTCTGGCAAGCCTCCACCACCGTTCTGCTGGCGGGCTTCCAGGCCGAAGGCTCGCTTGGCCGCATCCTGCAGGATGGCGCCAAGACCGTGACGATCATGGGCGAGGAAATCAGCGTCAGGGCGGCGATCCGCGAGATCGAGGATTATTCCGGCCACGCCGATGGCCCCGAACTCGTGCAGTGGGTGAAGGAACGCCTGCCCATCGGGCGCTCCATCTTCCTGACGCATGGCGAAGAGGAAGGCCAGCGCGCACTGGCCGCGGATCTCAAGGGCATCGGCCTCGCGCATGATTGCATCCTGATCCCCAGCCTCGACTCCGTCTATGACCTGTCGGGCGAAGCCTGCGCCTTCCTGGCGGAGGAGACCCATCCGCGCATCGACCCCGCGATGGTGGCCCGCCTCGACAGCCACAACGATCTCGCTGACCTCATCCTCGACATCCGCGATAGCGTGGCGAGCGCGGCGGATGAAAAGGCACGTAGCGTCATCCTCCGCCGTCTGCGGCGTGCGTTGTCGGGCGGCACCGACGGTGGCGACGGGGCGCGGCGCAGGCCGCCGGTGTCCGGCCCCTCGCGCCGCAGCCGCGGCTGGGACGAGTAGCGGCAGGGCCGCAGAAAGCCATTGGAACGAATCCGCTTTCGTGAAATATTCGTTCCAATGACCGATGCGCCCTCCCCGCCCCGCGATTTCACGGCCCTGAAGGCGCTCATCACCGCCCGGGCCACCGAGCTTCCGAAACGCCTCACCCAGATTGCCAGCTTCGCGCTGGAGAACCCTGACGAGATTGCCTTCGGAACGGTATCCTCGATCGCCGCGCAGGCGGATGTGCAGCCGTCGGCCCTTGTGCGCTTCAGCCAGGCCATGGGCTATCAGGGCTTTTCGGAGATGCAGGAAATCTTCCGCTCGCGCCTGCGCGACCGCATCCTGAATTACGGCGAGCGCCTGCAGCAACTGCGCGAACATGCGGAGGGCACCTCCAAGGCCCACGTCATCCTGGAAGGCTTCTGCGACGCATCGGCGAAATCCATCGCCGGGCTGCGCGAGAAACTGGCGGCCGATGACCTCGACCGCGCCGTCGCGCGGCTGGCGGCGGCGGACACCATCTACCTGATCGGGCTGCGGCGCTCCTTCCCGATTGCCTCCTACATGGCCTATGCCTTCGGAAAGCTCGGTATACGGACGATCCTCGTCGATGCTGTGGGGGGGCTTGCCGCCGAGCAGCTGGCCTTTGCGACACCGAAAGACGCCGTCATCGCCATCTCCTTTGCGCCCTATGCATCCGAAACCGTCAGCCTCGCGCAGGCTGCGGCGGGGCGGCAGGTACCGGTGGTATCCATCACCGACGGCCCGTTTTCGCCACTGGCCCAGATCGCCGGCCAGTGGCTGGAGGTCAGCGAAGCCAATTTCGAGGGCTTCCGCTCCATGGCCGCCACCCTGACGCTCGCGATGACGCTGACGGTCGCCATTGCCGAACGCCGCCAGCAGGCCTGAATTCCGCCGCGAAGTTACACGAAGAGCCTGTTCCAAACGGAAGACACAAGGCAGGGAGCACCCACTCCACCATGACCGCCATACCGGATCATTACGCGGCACTCGGCATCGACCCGTCGGCCGACCCCGAAGTGATTGCCGCCGCCTACCGGGCGCTTGCCAAGAAATATCATCCGGACACGGGCGCCACGACCGGAACCGCCTCGGCGGAGCGGTTCGAACAGGTGCAGCGCGCCTATGAGGTGCTGCGGAGCCCCGAAAGCCGCCGCCGCTATGACCTCGACCTCCTGGCTCAGGCCGAGCGCGACCTCGAGGAACATCTGGCCCGCAAGCGCCGCGCCCTGCCCGGTGCCAGCGGTAGCGCACGTAGCCTTAAAGGCCCCGATCTCGGGGCCATCCGGCCGGAGCCTGCCTCTGCGGCCCCGCGGGGCCGCGGACCCTTGGGGCCGCAGCCCATGGGAAGCCGCCGGTCCTTAGCTCCTTTCCTCATCCCAGGCGTGCTGTTTCTGGCGCTGCTGGGAGCTGCCGCCTGGCTTTTCATTCCGAACCAGCGTGAGACACCCGCTGTCACCATGGCTGGGACCACAGCCCCGGCAGCAGATCCACCAGCCCTCACGCCCGCAGCCCCCGCCGCACCCGCAGCGCCAAAGTCCGATGACAGCGCCTCTGCTACCGGACAAGCGGGAGCGGAAACGGCCAGCGCCAAGGCGGATGCCGAGCCGGCAACTGCACCGCCAGCCACCGTCACTCCAACCGCCGCGCCGCCGGAGGACGAGCCGGGCCAGACGCCTGTCTTCGGAACATCCGAACCGGAGGAGGCGGATGCCGGAACCGCAACCACAACGGCTGCCATGCCAGTGCCCGTTCCGCCTCCGCCCACGCCCACGCCCAAGCCGCGCCCCGCAAAACAGAACACGGCGGCAGCCAAGCCCCCCGCTGCAAAGCCACCCGCAGCACCCCGCATGCAGGCCGAGGCCGCCAGCGCCTATACGCTGACGATCTTTGAGCGCAAGCGGCGCGGCGGCATCCGCAGCAGGCAGGCAGACATGCTGTTCGCCACGCGTGGCAGCTGTGTTGAATTCGGGGTGAGGGCGGTGCTCCGGCGCATGGAAGCCCGCAACATGAACCCCCGCCGCCAGCGCATCTGGTATGAGTGCGAGCCGGCTTTCTGAAGCGTTGGCGCCAGCGCCGGCCTGATCTCTACAGTTCCGGCGCGGACAAAATCATTCCGTCACTCCGGCCGTTGCCGGACTGACGGACGATCAAGCGTGATGGCGGCTGTTTTGCCGACCCCCGCCCCGCACCCCGCGGGACGGGAGCCGAAGCGCCCGGTTCAGCGGCCGGAGGCCTCGATCGCGTCATCCAGCGTCTTGAGGCCCGTGGTCGGGGCGGAGACCAGCACGGCCATGTTGCCGGGCCGATGCTCGTTCTTCCACATCTTGATATGGGCCTTGGGAATGTCGTTCCAGGCATAGACCTCCGACATGCAGGGATCGATGCGCCGCGCCATGACGAGCTTGTTGGCGGCGGAGGCCTGCATGAGGTTGGCGAAGTGCGAGCCCTGCACGCGCTTCTGGTGCATCCACAGATAGCGCGCATCAAGCGTCAGGTTGAAACCCGTGGTGCCGGCGCAGATCACGATCATGCCGCCGCGCCGGGTCATCAGCACCGAGACCGGGAAGGTCGATTCGCCCGGATGCTCGAACACCATGTCGACATTGTTGCCCTTGCCGGTGAAGTGCCAGATGGCCTTGCCGAACTCGCGGGCCTGCTTCAGCCACTCATTGTATTCGGGCGTGCCGACGGCCGGCATCTGGCCCCAGCAGTTGAACTTCTTGCGGTTGATGACGCCCTTGGCGCCCAGCTGCATCACGAAGTCGGCCTTGTCGTCTTCCGAGATGACGCCGATGGCATTGGCACCGGTGGTGGCGATGAGCTGCACCGCCATGGACCCGATGCCGCCCGAGGCACCCCACACCAGAACGTTCTGGCCGGCACCCAGCACATTCGGCTTGTGGCCGAACAGCATGCGGTAGGCGGTGGCGAGCGTCAGTGTGTAGCAGGAGGCTTCTTCCCACGAGAGGTGCTGCGGCTTCGGCAGCAGCTGGCGGGCCTGCACGCGCGTGAACTGGGCAAAGGACCCATCCGGCGTCTCATAGCCCCAGATGCGCTGCGAGTTGGAGAACATCGGATCACCGCCGTTGCACTCCTCGTCATCGCCGTCATCCTGATTGCAGTGGATGACCACCTCATCGCCCACCTTCCAGCGCTTCACCTTGGAGCCCACCGCATAGACGATGCCGGAGGCATCGGAACCTGCAATGTGATAGGGGTTCTTGTGGCCGTCGATGGGCGAGATCGGCTTGCCGAGCGCAGCCCACACGCCATTGTAATTGACGCCCGCCGCCATCACGAGAACGAGGCATTCATCCTCGCCGATCGCCCAGGTGGGAACGACTTCCACCTGCATGGCCGTATCGGGAGCACCGTGGCGCTCCTGGCGAATGCACCAGGCATACATGTTCTTCGGCACGTGGCCGAGCGGCGGGATTTCGCCAACCTCATAGAGGTCCTTCACCGGTTGGTTGGTATTGGCCGGCGTGGCGGATGCGGCGGCGGCAGCACTCATGTCGTCGTCTCCCTTCAATATCTGAGCCAGAGAATAGCCGAGGCCAACTTACTTCGCACCGCAACAAAAGGAGGGGGGTGCAGGCCAGTTTTCCACGGCGATACATGCCAAAAGTCTGAGTTGCGGTGCACAAGTGGCCATGCAAGCATGGTAAGATCATGACCACGCGCGACAAACCCTGGCTTATTCGCACCTATGCCGGCCATTCCACGGCGGCAGACTCCAACAAGCTCTACCGGACCAATCTGGCCAAGGGCCAGACGGGGCTTTCGGTGGCCTTCGACCTGCCCACCCAGACAGGCTATGACTCTGACCACGTGCTCTCACGCGGCGAGGTGGGCAAGGTCGGCGTGCCGGTGTCGCACTTGGGCGACATGCGCACCCTGTTCGACGGCATTCCGCTGGCCACCATGAACACCTCGATGACCATCAACGCGACGGCCGCGTGGCTGCTCGCCCTCTATGTCGCGGTGGCGGACGAACAGGGAGCACCGCGCACCAGCCTTTCGGGCACCACGCAGAACGACATCATCAAGGAATATCTGTCGCGCGGCACCTATGTGTTCCCGCCCGCCCCTTCGATGAGGCTCATCACCGACACCATCGCCTTTTCCACAAAAGAGCTTCCGAAGTGGAACCCGATGAATGTCTGCTCCTACCATCTGCAGGAAGCAGGTGCGACGCCGATACAGGAGTTGTCCTATGCGCTGGCCACCGCGATTGCGGTGCTGGATGGCGTAAAGGCCTCAGGTGCTGTTGCGGAGACGGACTTCCCGGATGTGTTCGGGCGCATTTCCTTCTTCGTCAATGCCGGCATCCGCTTCATCACCGAGCTTTGCAAGATGCGCGCCTTCACCGAACTCTGGGATGAGATCGGCCGCGAGCGCTATGGCATCACGGACGAGAAGCACCGCCGCTTCCGCTATGGCGTGCAGGTGAACTCGCTGGGCCTCACCGAGCAGCAGCCGGAAAACAACGTCTACCGTATCCTCATTGAAATGCTGGCCGTGGTTCTCTCCAGGAACGCACGTGCGCGCGCGGTGCAGTTACCTGCATGGAACGAGGCGCTGGGCCTGCCGCGCCCGTGGGACCAGCAGTGGTCGCTCCGCATGCAGCAGATCGTGGCCTATGAGACGGACCTTCTCGAACATGCCGACATCTTCGACGGCTCGCATGAGATCACCCGCAAGGTTGAGGCGCTGAAGGAAGAAGCCCGCGCAGAACTGGCGCAT
>JBIIGF010000136.1:0-5677 GCA_044236665.1 Aestuariivirga sp.
TTCTCGGGTGCCTCAGCCGAATTCGGCGGCGAGCCCAATGACCATGTCTCTCTCGTCGACGCCGCCATGCCCGGCATGCTGCCCGTCATCAACCGGTTCTGCGTCGAGCAGGCGGTGCGCACCGGCCTCGGCCTCAAGGCCGGGATCAACCGCCGCTCGGTGTTCGACCGGAAGAATTACTTCTACCCGGACCTGCCGCAGGGCTACCAGATTTCCCAGTACAAGCAGCCAGTGGTGGGCGAAGGCTCGGTGCATGTCGATGTCGACGGCCGCTCGGTCGAAGTCGGCATCGAGCGCCTGCATCTCGAACAGGATGCAGGCAAGTCGCTGCATGACCAGCACCCCAACATGAGCTTCGTGGACCTCAACCGCTCCGGCTGCGCGCTGATGGAGATTGTCTCCAAGCCCGACATGCGCTCGGCAGACGAGGCCAAGGCCTATGTGACGAAGCTCCGCCAGATCATGCGCTACCTCGGCACCTGTGATGGCAACATGGAGCAGGGCTCGCTGCGCGCTGACATCAATGTCTCGGTCCGCCGCCCCGGCGGTGACTTCGGCACGCGCTGCGAGATCAAGAACGTCAACTCCATCCGCTTCATGGGACAGGCCATCGAATATGAGGCACGCCGCCAGATCGGCATTCTGGAGGATGGCGGCACCATCGACCAGGAAACCCGCCTGTTCGACGCCAAGAAGGGCGAGACACGGTCCATGCGCTCCAAGGAAGAGGCGCATGACTACCGCTATTTCCCCGACCCGGACCTGTTGCCGCTCGAACTGGACGAGGCATGGATCGGCTCCATCAAGGCCACGCTGCCGGAACTGCCGGATGAGAAGATCGCCCGCTTCATGAAAGACTATGGCCTCACCGCCTATGACGCGCAGGTGCTGACGGCGGAACGCGCATCGGCTGATTTCTTCGAGCAGGTGGCGAAGGGCCGGGATGGCAAGATGGCTGCCAACTGGGTGATCAACGAGTTGTTCGGCCGCCTCAACAAGGAAGGCAAGACGGTCGACACAACCCCGGTCTCCGCCGCCCAACTCGGCGAGATCGTGGACCTGATCGGGGCGCAGGTGATTTCCGGCAAGATCGCCAAGGACGTGTTCGAGATCGTCTGGACCGAGGGCGGCTCTCCGAAGGAGATCGTCGAAGCCCGCGGCCTGAAGCAGGTGACGGACACCGGCGCCATCGAAAAGGCGGTGCTGGAGATCATCGCGGCCAACCCGGACAAGGTGGAGCAGGTCAAGGCCAAGCCCACCATGCTGGGCTGGTTTGTCGGCCAGGTGATGAAGCAGACGGGCGGCAAGGCCAACCCGCAGGCAGTGAGCGACCTTTTGAAGGAAAAGCTCGGCATCTGAGGATCGGGTCTGGTATTTCCATTATAAAACAAATACTTAATTCGGTTCTTTGACGGGAGTTCTGAACCCCCTGCGGCCGCACGGTTGTGAAAAGTGCCAGCTTTTGAGCTGGTATTTTTCTAATTCATTCAGTGTCTTAGTTTAGGTTTTCTTTCGCTGGATTTCTCCGCTATAGTCCGTACCCGGAGTTTTATACCGGGGCCCGGGGAGGGGACAAATCATGGCCAAGACAGCCAAGAAGGCTGCGAAGAAGCCTGCCGCGAAGACGGCAGCGAAGCCCGCTGCAAAGAAGCCTGCCAAGCCTGCCGCAAAGAAGGTGGCGGGCAAGTCATCACCGTCAAAGCCGCAGGCGGTGAAAGCGGCGCCGGCCGCATCCGCCCGGAAGCCTGCCGCTGCGCCCGCCGCGCCGCCGGTCGACAAGGAGCGCTTCACCCTTTACGGCATGCTCGGCTCGGGTCCGACCTATACGGTGGCGCTGATGCTGGCGCTGTCGAAATATCCCTTTTCCTACATCCATGTGAACCTGCGGGAGGGCCAGCACAAGCAGCCGGACTTCCTGGTGAAGAACCGCTACGGCCAGGTGCCCGCGCTGCGCGATGGTCAGGTCTATTACGTTCAGTCGGCCGCCATCCTGCAACACCTGGCTGAGGCGCTTCACAAGTTCGACGGCAAGACCGAGGTCGAGAGGAACCGCATCCGGGAGTGGATGTTCTGGCAATGGGACAAGCTGGCCGTGCCGCTGTTCCGGCTGCGTGCCCGGGCCCGTGGGGTGCGCCAGTTCGGGGATGAGGTGCGCATCATGTATGACACCGAGACCAAGGCCGCGCTCGCCCTGCTGGAAGGCGAACTCGGAAAGTCGGAGTGGGTTGCCGCCAAGCGCCCCACCATTGCCGATATCGGCATTTATGGTGTTGTCCGCTATGCGCCCGAAGCCAATATCGACCTTACGCCCTATCCCCATGTCAGTGCCTGGAAGAAGCGCGTCGAGGCGCTGCCCGGCTTCGGGGCACCCGAACAGATCCTGCCGATGGAGAGCCGGCTCCTTTGACCTGACGTGGAGCGGCCTTGGGCGGCATGGCTGACAAAGCGGGCGCGCCAGTGCCTCAGCCGGAGGCTGCGGCACGCCGCGTATCGCGCCGCCGGCGTGGGCGCCTGGAATGCCAACTGGGTGTGCTGTTCGGTGTCCTGGGCCTGATCGCGTCGCGCCTTGGGCAGTTGTGGGTGTCCTTCGACGTCTTCTCCCAGGTCACCCTGCAATTTGCGATCGTCACCATCGCCTTTGCCATCGGCTGGCTGGTGCCGCGCGGGCGGCACATTGTGGCTTTCTCGCTTCTGGTTCTGGGCCTTGTCGCCATCGGCATGTGGCCGCATGTGGCCAGCCGCGCGCCCGCGCTTCTCGGACAGGCGGGGGAGGGCCAGCGTGCGCTGAAGGTGGCGAGTTTCAATACCTTGTGGACCAACAACGATGCCGATGCCGTCAAGGCCGAGATCGAGCGGATCGACGCGGACGTCATCACGCTGATCGAGATGAGCCCTCCGAAGCGGCGTATCCTTGCCGCGCTCAAGGCCCGATATCCCCATCAGGCGGAGTGCTATAACCTCGATTACTGCAACCTCGTGGTCCTGTCGAAGCTTCCGATCGTCGACTCCGAGGCGCATGGCGCAGGCAAGCTCGGCGGCGCGCCATCCTTCATTCGTGTCAGGCTGGGGCCGGAGGGTGGCGGACTCAATATCCTTGGCGTGCACACCATCCGCTTTCCGCATTCCGCACAACAGTACCGGCAGGTTGCTGTGCTCGCGGGCCTGATCGAGAAGCTGCCGGGGCCGAAACTGGTGATGGGCGATTTCAACGCCACGCCCTTTTCCCGCATCCTCGCCACGCTTGAGGAGAGCGCAAATCTGCGTCGGCTGACCTTTCTGCCATCCTGGCCCGCAAGGCTGGGGCTGCCGCAGATCGCCATTGACCACATCTTCGTCTCGCCCGGGCTCCGGCAGTTGGAGGCGGCGTCCATTGGTGAACCGGCGGGGTCGGATCACTATCCGGTCACCACGCGAATTGCCGTTCCGCTTGCAGGCGTGCCGTGACAGAAAGAAGGGCCGGTTTCCCGGCCCTGTTCATTACAATGCTGTGGTTGATGCCTCAGTAGTCGAGGGCGTTGTCGTCCGGCGGGCCAGGGTTCTGCTGGTCCATCAGGTTCTCGACGCGGCTGTCGAACTGCTTCTTCTCGAGGTTGCGGTTGTAGACCTCGGACTGATAGACATCGACCTGCGCGTCAAACTCCGCCTCTGGGCTGTTGAGCGGCGGCAAGGGATCGCTGCCCAGCCCGTAATCGCGGCCGCTGGGAATGAAATTCTGATCGGCGGCTGCCGGAACCGAGAACAGGGCGAGGGCCATGCTGGCCGCCACGACGTAATGACGCATCGTTACCTCCGAATACCGACACCATAGATTATCTGAAACCGCATCGCACGTTAATTCATAACATGGGCTTAAGCGGCAAAGCGGCCCGGGATTGACCGGGCCGCTTCCTTCAGCCTTGTGCCGTACCGTCAATCGTTGAAGGTGACCTCGTCCACCAGCTTGGCGGCCTGCGGCTCAAGCTTGGCGATCTCGGCGACATTCAGCGTATCCGGCGTGAAAGTGCCCCAGGACTGCACGATTTCCGCAGCGGGCACCTTGGGGTTGACCGGATATTCGAAGTTGCCATTGGCGTACATCTGCTGGGCCTCGTCGCTGGCGAGGAATTCCATGAGCTTCATGGCATTGTCCTTGTTTGGGGCGTTGGCGGCCAGCATCATGCCTGAAATGTTCACATGCGTGCCGAAATCAGGCGAGGAGGGGAATACGATCTTGACCGATTCGGCCCATTCCTTCTGCTCTGGTTCCTTCGTCTCGGTCAGCATCTTGCCCATGTAATAGGTGTTGGCGATGGCGAGGTCACACTCGCCAGCGAAGACGCTCTTGGCCTGGGCGCGGTCATTGCCGGAGGGCTTCACCGCAAGGTTTGCCTTGAGGCCCTTCAGCCATTCGCGCGTGGCGTCCTCGCCCTTGTGGGCGATCATCGCGGCCACAAGGCCCAAGTTATAGGGGTGGTTGCCGGGGCGCATGCAGATCTTGCCCTTCCACTTCGGGTCGGCCAGTTCCTCATAGGTGATGGAGGTGATCGGCGCGCGCTCGCGCGAGGCATAGACCACCCGGGCGCGCATGGTGAGGCCGAACCACTGATTGCCGGCGTCGCGCAGATTGGCGGGCACCTTGTCGAGGATCTGGGGCGAGGAAACCGGCTGCGCGAGGCCTCGGCCCGCAGCTTCCACGAGGCGGCCGACATCGGCGGTGAGCAGCACATCGGCCGGGCTGTTGCGGCCTTCCTGGGCGAGGCGCTCAACCAGGCCTTTCTCGGCGAACACCGCCTGCACCTCAATGCCGGTCTTGGCGGTGAAGGCCTCGAGCAGCGGGTTGATCAGTGCGGGCTGGCGGTAGGTATAGACATTGACCACGCCTTCGGCCCTGACAGGCATGGCGGCAGCGGTGGCTGCAATGGCGATGGACAGGCCGAGACCAAGGACATTGCGGCGCTGGATAGTCATCAGGGGAACTCCGTCGGCTGGGTTGAACGATAGCGCCCGAATAAGACGGTCAGGGTGCCTGCGTCAAGAGAAACCGACTAAAATACTCGGAATTAGAACCGCTCTAAACTGGAAGCTCCGTCCGGCAAGGTCTATGCTGTTATCAGGGCGGTGATTTAGGAGGAGATATCGGCATGGCATTCGAGGAACTGAAGGCGCAGATCGGCCTGTTGCTGGGCGAGATGAACGAGCAGCCGAAGGACCTGCACGAACTCTACAACCAGATCCATCTGGAGCTGAACCAACTGCGCGCCACGGGCATGGCGCTGCCCGCCGACCTCGTGGCGCTGGAGCAGCGTTTGCTGGCGGAGTTTCCCGTGGCGCCCAGCGCGAAGGAATGAGGCCGCCGCCATTACGGCGCACTTGCATCCCCCAGCGTTTCGCGGCAAAAGCCCCGCAGCAGGAGACGTGGCCGAGTGGCTGAAGGCAACGGTTTGCTAAATCGTCATACGCTGTCAAGGCGTATCGAGGGTTCGAATCCCTCCGTCTCCGCCATTGCTTTGGCCATGATGCTGCTGGAGTTGCCATGCGGCATGCGACTTTAGGAAATGCGGCAGGCAGAGCCCCGGAGTTGCGGAGCCTCTTCGAGGCAAGCTTCACGGCATCAGAGGGTCCGGAGGAAGGCGCTAGAATAGCGCGCCTCGTCGCTGGCCTGCTCTCTGAGACCGCACAGGAAGACATCCATGTCGTT
>JBIIGF010000137.1:0-5665 GCA_044236665.1 Aestuariivirga sp.
TCGACCGCGGTGCGCATATCGTGGTGGGAACGCCGGGCCGGCTGCGTGACCACATCACCAAGGGCTCGCTCGATCTCTCGAACCTCCGCGCCGTCGTGCTCGACGAAGCTGATGAAATGCTCGATCTGGGTTTCCGTGAAGACCTCGAGTTCATTCTGGCCGCGGCACCTGAAAACCGCCGGACGCTGATGTTCTCGGCTACCGTGCCGAAGATGATCGCCCAGCTTGCCGCGACCTTCCAGCGCGATGCGCTGCGTGTCGTGGCGACCGGCGCGCGCGAGCGTCATGCCGATATCGACTATCAGCTCGTGCTGGTGCAGCCCCATGAGCGCGAGAATGCCATCATCAACACGCTGCTCTATTTCGATACCGGCAGCGCCATCGTCTTCTGCCACACGCGGGAGGCGGTGAAGCACCTGACGGCCCAGCTGGCTGACCGCGGCTTCAATGTTGTCTCGCTGTCGGGTGAACTGTCGCAGTCCGAGCGTACGCATGCGTTGCAGTCGATGCGCGATGGCCGGTCTCGGGTCTGTGTCGCAACCGACGTTGCAGCCCGTGGCATCGATCTGCCCAATCTCGATCTCGTGATCCATGCTGATATTCCATCCAATCCGGATACGCTGCTGCACCGGTCCGGGCGTACCGGGCGGGCCGGCCGCAAGGGTGTGTGCGTGCTGATCGTGCCGGCCCGCCGCTATCCGGCCGCGAAGCGCGTGCTTGGCTACGCCAATATCGAGGGCACGGTGCGCAGCGCGCCCGCCGCCACGGAGATCGAAGCGCGCTACCGTGAGCAGATCCTTGAAGCGGCCATGGCTGCAAGCCCGCCCGACGAGACGGAGGCTGTTTTCGTGGCCGAATTGCTGGAGCGAATGACGCCCGCGCAACTGGCTGCCGCCTATCTTCGCCAGCAACTGGCGGCCCGCCCCGCACCCGAAGAGATCGCCGAGACACCGCTGCCCGCCGCCGGGCGCATGCTGCGCGCCGCTGATGGCGAGGAGCGCAAGCCCCGCCCGGAACGCCGCGACATGACGGGTGCGCAATGGTTCACGCTGTCGGTTGGCCGCAACAAGCGGGCCGAGCCGCGCTGGATCCTGCCTTTGATCTGCAAGGCCGGTGACATCACGCGCGATGACGTGGGTTCAATCAAGATCTTCGATGACGAGACCCGTTTCGAGATTGCCGCCGACAAGGCTTCGCAATTCGCCGAGCGCATTATGCGCATGGGAAGCGGCGAGAAGGGCATCTCCATCACGGCCACTGGCCAGGCACCGCGGCCAGACCGGCAGGACCGGCCGGAACATCCTGCCGAACGGCGCAAGGCCATGTCCAAGTTCAAGCCGCAGTCAAGCGCCGAGGCGGGGCCGGCTTCGGATGAGCCGGCACCAGCCCGGCCACGCAAGGCGGAAGGCAAGCCCTGGGTGAAGCCCGACTATGCAAAGTCCAAGCCCGACTATGCACGCGCGAAGCCCAAGGGTAAGTCCGACAAGGCTCAACCCGATAAGGGCAAGCCATATGCGGGCAAGCCGAAACACGTGAAGGGGTTCAAGGCCAAAGGCACAGGGGCACCCAAGCGCAAGACCTTCAAGGCACCGTAGACCCGGGCGGCCGTCTCCGGACTGGGCGCGTCAGGCTGCTGCGGATGCTCGCAGCCGGGCTTCGAGCCCGGCGATTTCGTCCTTCAACTGAAGTTTGCGGTGCTTGATTTCGGCGATTTCCTGATCGCTGGATGAGGCGTGGGAAACGGCCTCTGCGAGTTGCGCTTCGCAAGCTCTGTGCTTGGCCTTGAGCGCTTCGAGGTGGGTCTGGGTCGACATGGTCCCTCCCGTGCTGACATCTGCGCGAAGCAGACTGTGACAGAAGAGTGAACCTGAATTTGCGGCCCGTCAAATGGCTTTCGGCGTGGTGGCAAAGAAAAGCTTCACGGCAGGCATGAAGGTTCGCGGTGCGGTGTGCGGTGTGTCAACCACGACCGGCGAGGCAGGCTGCCGCGAGCTGCCTGCGGAACGGCCGGTCACGCTTGAGGTGCCATTCGCGGCTCATGGCTTCCGCGCGGCTGCCGCATTTCTCGACATAGAGCAACTGCCACTGTCTGCCGCGCGTGGACTTTGCGCCAGCGCCGCTGTTATGCTGCGCCAGCCGCCGTTCGGGATCGAGAGTCCAGCCGACATAAGTTCTGACGCCATCCTGCGCCGTGGCGCCGATGACATAGACAAAGCTGACAGCGTTTCCTGTCACGGCACGCTCCACTGTCTGTCTGGACGGGATTAGGAAGGCGCCCTCAGCCCTTGTTCTTGAGGGCGTAGACATAAGGGCGCGACACGCCCAGTTCCTCCGACAGCGCCGCCGCGGATTTCCCGGACTTCAGCCCCTTGAGCACCGCCTTCTGCAGCTTGGCGACATCGGCGCTGCTGCGGCGCGACATCTTGCGCGCGGGCTTCTTCGCTGCGGGCTTCCTTGCCTTCACCGATTTCACGGCGATGACCTTCTTGGTCTTCTTGCTTTTGACGGCCGGCTTCACGGCGGCTTTCTTCTTGGCCTTCTTTGCCATGGTGGTCGTCTCCCTCAGAGTGCGCGAAGCTGGTCGGCGGATTGCTTGCCAGTGCGGCGGTCCGCGACGAGTTCGTAGGAAACGGCCTGATTCTCCGCCAGTGTGCGCAAGCCCGCACGCTCGACCGCGCTGATATGGACGAACACATCCTTGGCGCCATCATCGGGCTGGATGAATCCATAGCCCTTGGTTTCGTTGAACCACTTCACCTTGCCAGTCGCCAAGTTATGTCCTCGCCTCGTTGGGATCCAGTTTCTGCTGCAAACAAAAGCAGCAAAACTATCAATGAAGATGAAAGCTATTCAAGTCAATGCGCTAATCTGCGGATCGTTCCGTCTTGCAGCGGCTCGCGCGGCGCTTCTGAAATCCGTTCCTGACCGGCGGCCGGAACGAAAAGAGCGCTCCATCCCTCGCGGGATGAAGCGCCCGGATCCCGGCTGATGCAGCTGATCAGCCTGCGACGGATGCGTCGTAGATCGACTGGACGGTCTTCTCGAGCACGGCGTTGAACTCCGCATCGGATTGCTTGGCGGAGAGGCCCTCGCTCAGTGCGCGCGAGAAGCTGGCGATAAGGCCGGTGTTGCGGGCGAGAAGCGCATTGGCTTCATCGCGGCTGTAACCGCCGGAAAGCGCCACGACGCGCATCACCTTCGGATGATCCACCAGTGGCTTGAAGAAGTTGACCGTCGTGGGGATCGTCAGCTTCAGCATCACCTGCTGACCAGAAGGCAGGCGTTCGAGCTGCTTGATGATTTCATCGCGCATGATCGCCTCGGCCGCAGCCTTGTCGGGAATCGAGATTGTCACTTCCGGCTCGATGATGGGCATGAGGCCCTTGGCGAGGATCTGCTGGCCGTACTCGAACTGCTGGGCCACATTGGCAGCAATACCGCTCTGCGAGGCGGCATCGATCACCGAGCGCATCTTGGTGCCGAACACGCCCTTGGCCACGGCGCGGTCGAGCAGTTTGCCCAGATCGGGCATCGGCTTCATCAGGCGTACGCCGTCGGCCGCGTCGGCAAGGCCCTTGTCGATCTTCAGGAACGGCACGACGCCCTTGTTCTCCCACAGGAAGGCGGGAACTGGCTTGCCGTCGATGTCGCCGTCCATCGTGCGTTCGAACAGGATGGCGCCGATCACCCGGTCGCCGGTGAAGGCCGGAGACTTGATGATGCGCGCCCGCATCGCATGCATGAGTGCGAACATGTCCTCTTCGCTGGACCAGGCATCCTTGCCGATCCCGTAGCCTTCCAGCGCCTTGGGGGTCGAGCCGCCGGACTGGTCGAGCGCGGCGATGAACCCTTTGCCGTGCGCCATCTTCTGAGCTTTTGCTGCATCCATCTCGATTTTCCTTCTTTCCGGCCAAACCCTGACGCGCCTTCAGGGCCGGCTGGAATTGCCTGACCGTCAGGAGCGCGCGTCAGATCAATCGCTTGAGCATGATCTTTATGCAAAAGTGGTGCGTCACTTTCGCCGAAAATGCTCTAGCTAATCCGGCCCCGGCCTTCAAGCCAATCGTTTGGCGGATATCCTTGTTCCATCTCGGCTATTTTATTTCGTCCCGTGCTGCGACACGCGCCGGCAGGGAGCGGCTGTCAGCGGAAGCTGGCAGTGACCGATTTGGCGTCCGACATATTGATGATGCAGACCGTGGATCCGCCGGTGCAGGCCCCGCCCCACGACACGAATCGCCTGCCCTGCGTCGCCCTGGCCGTCAGCTTCACGTTCTTGTTCGCCGTGAAACTCGCGCTTGCGGTGCTGCATGCCGGGCCGCAATTGATGCCCGACGGCGAACTCGTGACGGACCCATAGCTGCTGTTCTGCTTGCTGACGGTCAAGGTGAAGCTTTTCGGCCTTGCGCTGGGCGTGAAGATCACAGTGTCGAGGTAACCTGCGTCGGCGCCAGCGGCGACCGAGCTATCCTTGGCGTAGCTCCATTTCAGCACATGCCTGCCAGCGGGAATGGACCATGTCTGTTGCTGGAAGGAGGTGGAACCGCTGATCCGCCCCGCCTGCCGGACGCCGTTGATATGGAAGCTCAGGAAATCATAACTGGCCTCGGAGGACACCGCCCAATGAAAGGTCAGTGTGCCGGGCCCCTTCACGGTGGTCTGTATCGAGGAAGCCTGACTGTTGCCGATCACCGCGCTGCGCGCCGTGCCGGAGGCATCACCATTGCGGAGAACATTCGTCTGTCCGAACCAGTTGCCCATGTCGCTGGCGGTGGGGGTGGTGGACCAGGTGAGCGTGTCGTCAAGCGCAGTGTTGAGCGATACCGTGGCGCTGCTGAACAGCGCTCGCACATCCGTGCTGGCGGCGGATGTGACCGGCAGCGAAACACTGCACGAGGGATCGGTGCCGGAGCAGGCCCCAGACCAGCCGGCGAAGCGTGATTTCTCATCGGCCGCAGCTGTCAGCGTGACAGTGGCGCCCGCCGGGAACACGCTGCTGCACAGTGCTCCGCAGGAAATGCCGCCGGGCGAGCTTGTCACCGTTCCACCGGCGCTGCCGCCGCCCGAAATGCCTTTCGACACCGCGATCGTGTTCAGCACCTGATTGCCGATATTGGCGATTGCCGTATCAACCCGCAGGAAGGGCTTGGACACCCGCCCGCCTGATCGGGTGTCGGTGACCACGGGCATGTTGCCGGCAGTGAGCGCGGCCAGGATTTCCGCCGTGGTCGCCGTGGGATTGGATTGGCGCAGAAGCGCGATGGCGCCGGCCACATGCGGCGCCGCCATCGATGTTCCGCACATGGCGCTGTAGCGGCTGCGCGTCACGGAGGAGGTGACGCAGCCCTGGGAGTCGAAATCGCCGCCCGGCGCCGCGATCGTCGTGCTGGGGTTGATATTGCTGTAACTTGCGATACCTGCCGCCTTGTTGGTGGCGGCGACAGAAACCACGCTGGAGATGCAGGCGGGTGATGACATTTGGCTTGTCAGGCCATCATTGCCGGCCGCCACGACGGTGAGCACCCCCTTCGACCGGAGCAGGTCGATGATTGGCTTTTCAGGCGCAGAGTCGCAGGGGCCGGAATAGCGGCCTGCCCCCAGGCTCATGTTGATGGCGTCAATGCGGTAGGGATTGCCATTGGCCGACACGAGGCTCTCGATGTAT
>JBIIGF010000138.1:0-5658 GCA_044236665.1 Aestuariivirga sp.
CGAGGCCGAACATTTCCTGAAGCCTGACGCGCAGGACGGGGTCGCCCTCGGTATCGTAATCAATGCGCACATCGGCCCCCGAGGGCACCTCGATCCGCACCGGGGCCAGCCTGTCCATGCGGCGGAGAAGGTCGTGCGGAATCATGCCCTGCAGGATCTGGTGCATGTCGAGGCGGTCGAGATGGGCCTTGCGGCTGATGCCGGCGAGATAAGGCATGAGCCAGTCTTGAAGCCCCGCCAGCAGCGCGTCATCGGAAAGGTCCGGCCAGCCCTCCTCCGGAAAAAGGCGGCGGAGGAACATGGCGCGTGACCGCAAGGCCTTGGCGCCATCACTCCACGGCAGGGAGGTGAGTCCCATGTCGCGCACGCCCTGCGTCATCGCTTCGGCAATCAGCGTGGGATCAGCAGTGGTGGAAGGCTTCTCCTCCAGCACCAGTGCCCCGAGGCGGCGGGACTTGGAGGTGCTCACCGCCTTGGCGCGGCTGTCCCAGAACACGCCGTCGCGCGCTTCGATCTGCTCTCCAAAGTGTTCCTCGATTTCCTTGAGCGACAGGGGAGCGGCAAGGAAGATCTTCTGGTCGCCCGACGCGCCGTCCGTGGTGGCGACGGCGAGAAAATCCTGTGTCATCAGCGAATCATGCTCCGGCAGCACAGCCCCGCCGCCACCCGACAGGCGGTAACGCCTGTCGCCACCGCGGCGCTGGGCGATGCGGTCGGGGAAGGCATAGGCGATGAGCACGCCGCCACTCACGTCACTGGCACCGTCACCGATCCCGGCAACCTGGCGAATCTGCTTTGCCGTCTGGCGGATGCGGTCCCGCGCGCCGCCGCGCAGGTGCGAGAGCCTAGCGGTGATGTCGACGCCCACATCGCGCGGCAGGCCATCGCGCTCGGAGAGCATGGCGGCGAGATCGGCGGCGAGTGCGCTTCTTCCCTTCACCGCCATATGGGCAAGGCGCGGATGCAAGGGCAGCTTCACCATTTGCTTGCCCATGGCGGTGATCTTGCCATCCGCGTCGATGGCCTCAAGCCGCTTCAGCAAATCCTGCGCCTGTGCGAAGGGGGCGGCCGGCGGCGGATCGAGCCAGGGGAGAGACTTGGGCTCCGTCACGCCCCAGGCCGCCAGTTCCAGCACCAGAGGAGCGAGATCGGCCACGAAGATTTCAGGCTCATCATGCGGTTTCAACGCGCGCGTTTCGGCCTCGGGCCAGAGGCGGTAGCCGATGCCCGGCCCCAGGCGGCCCGCACGGCCCCGGCGCTGGTCGGCAGAGGCCAGTGACACGCGCACGGTTTCGAGCGCCGTCATGCCCGAGGCGGGATCAAAGCGCGGAACGCGCTTGAAGCCCGCATCGATCACCGCGCCAATGCCATCGATGGTGAGGCTGGTTTCGGCAATCGTGGTGGCCAGCACGATCTTGCGCTCGCCCGCAGGCGAGGGGCGGATCGCCGCATCCTGATCGGCAAAGCTCATCGCGCCATAGAGCGGGCGGACAATCGTGTTCTTCGGAAGGCCGCCGGTATTCAGCGCCTCCTCGGTGCGGCGGATTTCCGCTTCACCCGGCAGGAAGACGAGGATGCTCTTGTCCGTCTCATCCAGCGCACGATGGACGGCGCGCGTGGAATCGGCGGCGATGGTCTGGCGCTGCGCCTTGTCGAGATAGCGCGTCTCCACCGGAAAGACGCGGCCCGGCGCGTCGATGATGGGTGCGTTATCAAGATGAGCCGCGACCCGCGCCGCATCGAGCGTGGCCGACATGACAAGGATCTTGAGATCATCGCGAAGGCCGCGCTGGATGTCGAGCGTCAGGGCCAAGCCCAGATCAGCATCAAGCGAGCGCTCGTGGAATTCATCAAAGATCACGAGACCAGTGCCGGAGAGTTCCGGGTCAGACTGCAGGCGGCGGGTGAGGATACCCTCCGTCACGACTTCGATGCGCGTTCTGGACGACACGCGCCTTTCGAGGCGCACGGTGTAGCCCACCGTTTCGCCCACCGCCTCGCCCAGTGTTTCGGCCATGCGATGGGCGGCATTGCGCGCGGCAAGGCGGCGCGGTTCCAGCATCACGATTTTTTGACCCTTGAGCCAAGTGGCCTCGAGCAGTTTCAGGGGAACGCGCGTGGTCTTGCCGGCACCCGGCTCGGCCACCAGCAGGGCGCAGGGCTGTTCCCCCAGCGCGGCGTTCAGCCGGGGGATGATCTGATCGACGGGAAATTCCATGCCGTTCACCTCCCCGGCATGGGTTCAAATGTCAAGCAAGCTCCCGGGCCCAGGGCGGGTCAGCGCCGGGGCGCGAGCAGGTAATGGCGGCCGCGCGCGCTGCAAAGGCCAGCGCCGCGCTGAGATCGGCCTCCGCAATGACGGCGAGTTTCTTCTTGTCGAGCCGCTTCGCCGCCCGCAGTGCCGTGAGCAGACCCGCCGTGAAGGTATCGCCTGCGCCCACCGTATCCGCCACCTTCACCTTGCACGCCGGCTGGGTAAGCGAATAGCCAGAGGTGAAGGCCGTCACGCCCTCGCCACCGCGGGTGACGACGACGATCTTCGCCCCAAGCTTCAGCCATTTCTTCGCGGCCGCCCTGAGGTCATCCTTGCCGGTCATCCAGACCACATCCTCATCCGACACCTTCACGATGTCAGCGAGCGCGATCATGCGGTGGAGGCGGGCCAGATGGGCGCGGCGGTCCCTGATCATGCCGGGGCGGATATTGGGATCAAGCGAGATCACCCGGGACTTGGCCTCGCGCTTCATCAGACCTTCCAGCGTCGTGCCGCCCGGCTCCGGGATCAGGCTGATCGAACCGAAATGCAGGGCCTGCACCTTCTTCTCCAGCTTCGGCCAGTCGCGCTTGGTCAGCATGCGGCCCGCCGAATTGTCGTCAAAGAAGGAATAGCGGGCGTGGCCCTTGCTGAGTTTCACGAAGGCCAGCGTCGAGGGGCGGTCCCACACCTTGGCGTATGTCAGGCTGACTTTGGAGGCCTTGAGGCCCTCCTGCAGCATGTCGCCGAAGAAGTCGGTGGAGAGGCCAGTATAAAGGCCGGACGGAACGCCGAGGCGGCCCAGCGCAATGGCTGTGTTGTAAACCGAACCGCCGCAGAAGGGCTGATAGGCGCCAGCCCCGTCCGCCGTCCGGCGCGGCAGGAAATCGATCAACGCTTCTCCACAACACAGGATCACGGCCGCCTCCCCAAGTAGCTGATTTTCAAGCAAGTATGCGGCAACTCAGGGGGAATTGCAATAAATCAATTGGCCTGACGTATTCCCGCCTTCATTGACTCGTAATGAAATCCGTCTATTTGAGTGGCGTACATCAAACTTGGCGGAAAGAATTTCATGACTCCCCGCATCATTCCGGTTGAGCTGTTCGACCTTGTGGTCTTCGGCGCAACGGGAGACCTCTCGCAGCGCAAGCTGTTGCCAGCCCTGTTCCACCGCGACCTGCAGGGGCAGATCCCGCCAGGCTCGCGCATCATCGGCTGCTCGCGCCGCGCCATGAGCGATGCCGAATTCGCCGCCTTCGCCAGGGCGGCCATCGAAGACCATGTGACGGAGGCCGAGCGCCCGGCCGATGTCATGGCCCGCTTTCTCGCGCGCCTGTCCTATGTGACGGCCGATGCCGCGCAAGATGCAGGCTGGGCCGATCTCAGCCGCAGCCTCAAGCCCGAGACGGACCGCATCCGCGTCTTCTACCTCGCGGTCGGCCCCGATCTCTTCGGCCCGATCTGCGAAAAGCTCGGCGCCCACCACATGGTAACGCCACAGACCCGCGTGGTGATCGAAAAGCCGCTCGGCAAGTCCGGCGCTTCGGCGCGCGCCCTGAACGAGGCGATCGGACGCGTGTTCAGCGAGCCGCAGATCTACCGCATCGATCACTACCTCGGCAAAGAGACGGTGCAGAACCTCATGGCGCTGCGCTTTGCAAATGCCCTGTTCGAGCCTGTGTGGAATTCCGCCCACATCGACCATGTGCAGATCACGGTGGCCGAAACGCTCGGCGTCGAAGGCCGTGCGGGCTATTATGATACGGCGGGTGCACTCCGCGACATGGTGCAGAACCACATCCTGCAGCTCCTCTGCCTTGTGGCCATGGAGCCTCCGACATCGACGCAGGCCGATGCGCTGCGTGACGAGAAGCTGAAGGTGCTGAAGTCGCTGAAGCCCATCCGGGGCGAGGCGGTGGCAAATTGCACGGTGCGCGGCCAATACCGCGCAGGAGCGGCGAATGCGCAGGCCGTGAAGGGCTATCTCGAGGAGCTGGGCTCCTCCACCTCCAAGACCGAGACCTTCGTTGCCATCAAGGCGGAAATCGGCAACTGGCGCTGGGCGGGCGTTCCCTTCTATCTCCGCACCGGCAAGCGCCTGACCAACCGGCTCTCGGAGATCGTCGTCACCTTCAAGCCCATTCCGCATTCGGTGTTCGATGGGCAGGCGGGGCCGATTGCGCCCAACCGCCTCGTCATCCGCCTGCAGCCCGATGAGGGCGTCAAGCTGTGGCTGATGCTGAAGGACCCCGGCCCCGGCGGCATGCGGCTCTCGCATGTGCCCCTCGACATGAGCTTCGCCGACACTTTCAACGTCCGCAATCCGGATGCCTACGAGCGCCTGCTGATGGATGTGGTGCGCGGCAGCCAGGCGCTGTTCATGCGGCGCGACGAGGTGGAAGCAGCCTGGAGCTGGATCGACCCCATCCTCGAAGACTGGACCCAGTCGAGTGATCTGCCCAAGCAGTATACAGCGGGCACCTGGGGCCCCTCCGCCGCCGTGGCACTGATCGAGCGCGACGGGCGCACCTGGTATGAGGACCAGGAACAGTGATCGAAGCCGAACGCATGTTCGACACGCGTGACGCACTGGCTGAGGCCCTGGCGCGCGATGTGGCCGATGAGCTTTCCCGCGCCATTGCGGCCAGGGGCAAGGCCACGCTCGCCGTCTCCGGCGGCACGACGCCGCAACTGTTCTTCGAAAAGCTTTCCCTCATGGACATATCGTGGCCGCGCATCAGCGTGACGCTGGTCGATGAACGCCTCGTGCCGGAGAGCAGCGAACGCTCCAACGCGCGCTTCGTCAGAAGCCACCTGCTCAAGAACAAGGCCGCGGCGGCCCGGTTCATCCCGCTCGCCTTCAACCCCGATGCCGAAACGGCCCCGCCCTTCGATGTGGCCATCCTCGGCATGGGCAATGACGGCCACACGGCCTCCTTCTTCCCCGGTGGCGACAGGCTGGCCGAGGCGCTGGACGAACACACCGCCGCCCGCCTCATCGACATCAATGCCCCGGGTGCGGGCGAGCCGCGCCGCACCTTCACGCTTCCTGTCCTGCAATCGGCCGGACGGCTGAAACTCCACATCGAGGGCCATGGCAAGATGGACGTCCTGCGCGAGGCGCTGGGCGATGGCCCGCAGGAAGACATGCCGGTGCGCGCCCTGCTCCGCAGTGCTGCCCCAATCACACTCTACTGGTGCCCGTAACGAAACGAGGTTCGCCCATGCCTGTGACCGAAACCATCTCCGCCGTGACCGAGAAGATCATCGCCCGCAGCAAGGCCGCACGCGGGCGGTACCTCGACAAGATCGACGCGGCGATTGCAACCTCGCCAAAGCGCAAGGCGCTGGGCTGCGCCAACATCGCGCATGGCTTCGCCGCCTGTACCGCGCAGGACAAG
>JBIIGF010000139.1:0-5599 GCA_044236665.1 Aestuariivirga sp.
GCCGCCGCCCCAGGAGGCCTTCAGCATCAGCGGATAGCCAATCGCCCCGGCCTCCGCTGCGATGGCCGCCATGTCATCACCCAGAACCTCCGTCGCAGGGATGACGGGCACGCCTGCCGCCATCGCCACGCGCCGCGCACTCGCCTTGTCGCCCAGCGCCCGCATGGTGGCGGCCCTGGGGCCGATGAAGGCGATACCCGCTGCCTCGCAGGCGTCGACGAAATCCGGGTTCTCCGACAACAGGCCATAGCCCGGGTGGATTGCATCCGCCCCGCAGGCCCTGGCCACCCGGATGATTTCGGGGATCGACAGATAGGCCGCCACCGGCCCCATGCCTTCACCGATCAGATAGGCCTCATCCGCCTTGAAGCGGTGCAGGGAGAGCTTGTCCTCCCCGGCATAGACAGCCACCGTCTTCTTGCCGAGTTCGGTTGCTGCGCGCATCACGCGGATGGCGATTTCGCCGCGGTTGGCGATGAGGATCTTCCGGAAGGAGTGCATGGGACCTGATGTTTCCTCTGTTCGCAGCCCCGGGAAACGGGCAGCAACTTGCGGCGGTTCCGGCATGGTGGCCCCATGGAGCCCCAATGTCCATATGGACATCCCGCGACAGGAGGCCAGCCACCAAAAGAATGCCCCGCCTCCGGCATTGAGGCGGGGCCAGTCACAGGGAACACGGCAGATCAGTTCTTGATGATCATTTCCTCGGGGCCGAACGGGAAATTCGTGATGTTCTCGGCACCCGTGTCGGTCACGATGAAGATGTCGTGTTCGCGGTAGCCGCCCGCACCCGGCTGTCCTTCGGGGATCATGATCATGGGTTCCATCGAAACGACCATTCCGGGCTTGAGTTCCGTGTGGATGTCCTCGCGCAGTTCAACACCGGCCTCGCGGCCGTAGTAGTGGCTCAGCACACCGAAGCTGTGGCCATAGCCGAAGGAGCGGTACTTCAGCAGTCCCCAGCCGCGGTACATCTCGTTGAGTTCCGCCGCGATCTCAGAGCACTTGGCACCCGGCTTGATGAGGGTTGCGCCGACGCGGTGAACCTCGCAGTTCTTCTCCCACAGGTCGAGGTGGCTCTTCGAGGCGTAGTCGCAGAACAGCGTGCGCTCAAGGGCGGTATAGTAACCGAAGATCATCGGGAAGGTGTTGAGCGACAGGATGTCACCCGACTGGACGACGCGGTTGGTCACGGGGTTATGCGCGCCATCGGTATTGATGCCGGACTGGAACCACGTCCAGGTATCCATCAGCTCGACGAAGGGGAAGCCCTTGGCGATTTCGCGGATCATGGCGTTGGTGGAGGCAATCGCCACCTCATGTTCCGGAACGCCGGCCTTCACCGCGGCCATCACGGCGCGTCCGCCGACATTGCAGATGCGCGCGCCCTCGCGGATCAGCTTGTGCTCCTCGGCCGACTTGATGGAGCGCATCCACATCGCGTCCTGCGCGATGTCGACGAGTTCGACGCCCGGCAGTGCTGCTTCGATCTGCTTGCGGTAATCAACCGAGATGTGGTCGAACTCCACGCCGATCCGCTTCACGCCCTTGGTGAGTTGCTGGACGGCGCGGAAGAAATTGTCCTTGCGCCAGTCCGTGTAGGTGACGTTGTCGCCGAAGCTGCGGCGCCAGGGCTGGCCGCCGTCGATCGCGGCGGTGATGGTCGTGGCCTCGCTCGCGGTGATGACCATGCCATACTTCCGGCCGAAGTAGCAGTAGAGGAAGCCGGAGTAATAGCAGATGTTGTGGTAGGATGTGAAAAGCGCCGCATCGATGCGGTTCTTTTCCATGTGCGCGCGCAGGTCGTTCTGGCGGCGGCTCATCTCCGCGTCGGAGAAGGGCGACCAGTCCTTGCTGCCATTGTGCCACTTCACCACGTGAAGCATGTCGTCCGTCATGGATGTTCTCCCATTGTCAAAATAGAACTGTGAGCCAGCCTTGCTTATGCAGCCTTCGGCCGGCGGCCCTGGGCCGGAATTGCGAATTCGTCACGAAGCGCCTTCACGATGCCCGTGGTGCAGACGTCGAGCAGGATCTCGCCCTTCTCGCGCGAGGCATGCCGCGGCGAGGAGAGCGTGCCGCTGGCGGGTGTCCATTCCGGCTTCACGGGATAGACGTCATAGGGCGGGAAGGTTGCGGGTGCATGGTCCACGGCGCGCTCGAGCGCCACGAGATGGGGATGCAGCGCGAGCATCAGCGAGGTTTCGAGAACGCCGCCATGCTCCACCGCCCAACCGGGGAAGCCATCGGGATAGAGGCGGGCTATCGCCTCCTCGGTGACGAAGTCCCAATAGGACAGCACCACCACCTTCATGTCGGAAATGCCATCCCACTTCAGTTCACGCAGCGCGAGGTCGACGGCTTCCGTGATGAACCAGGAATTTTCATAGTGCCCGTTGACGATGGCGAACTGACGGCTGCCGTGGCGGGCGAATTCCTTCAGAACGTCACGCAGGGCATGAACCAGTGTGGAGCCTTCGAGGCTGATCGTGCCGGGCATGTGATTGCCACCGCCGCATTTCTGCTGCGACTTGTAGCCGTAACAGAAGGCCGGGGCGACGAGGCCGCCCACTTCGAGCGCAACACGCCGGGAAAACTCCGTCGGCAGCAGCACGTCGACATGCAGTGGCATGTGATGGCCATGCTGCTCCATCGAACCCAGGGGGATCAGGATCGGTGATTTTGCATCCTTGACGCGCGCCAGGTAATCGGGCCACGCAAGTTCAGCGGCGAAAGGGCTTTCGGTTGACATGGTGCCTCACTCGGTTTGCTCGGACGGAGGAAGCTAAGCGCGCTTGCTTTCATCTGTGAAATTCATTTATGTTATCCCGGCATAAGGATTTCAAATGAACGCCTGACATGGCCCTCATCAACCTTCCCACGGATGTCCTCCGCACCTTTCTTGCGGTGATCGACCTGGAGAGTTTCACCAAGGCGGGCCAGGTGCTTGGGCGGACGCAACCTGCCGTCAGCCTGCAGATCCACAAGCTGGAAGATCTGGTCGGCCACCGGTTGATCGATACCAGCGGCCGCGGCATCACCCTCACCCATGAAGGCGAGATGCTGGCGCGCTATGCCCGCCAGCTGCTGGCAATGAACGACGAGATCGTGGCGCGCATCCAGAAGCGCGATACCGGCGGCAGCCTCCGGGTGGGCCTGCCCACCGACTATGCCGTGTCATTCTTCCAGAAATCGCTGTCGTCCTTTGCGCGCCTCAACCCCGATGTCGAAATGTCGATCCATTGCGACATCAGCGACATGCTGCTGAAGACATTCGCGGCGGATGGGCTGGACCTCGCCATCGCCATGTTCGACGAGACCCCGGCGCCCGGCCTCATCTACTCGTGGGCGGAGAAGCCGATCTGGGCCACCGCTGTCGATTCCGACGCCGACCGGCGCGACCCGGTGCCCCTCGCCGCCCACCCCGAAGGCTGCCACTACCGGCGGCGCATGACCAAGTCGCTGGACCAGGTCGGCCGGAACTGGCGCATCGTCTATTCCAGCCCCGGCATCAACGGCCTGCAACAGGCCGTTCAGTCCGGCCTGGCGGTGACGGCCCTGACCCGCAGAACGCTGCTCCGCGGCATGCGGCCGCTCACCGAAAAGGACGGTTTCCCGGCGCTGTCGGACATCCATGTCGGCCTGCACTTCAAGAACACCGGCGCCTCGACCGCCGCCCTGTTGCTCGTCAACTACATCATGCAAGCTCTTCATGATTCAGGGCAAACTGACTTCATCCGGCTACAGCGCATGGAGGCAGTCACCAGCCCCATAAGCAAAACTCATCAACCTATTTAAAGGATCAATTTTCCAGAGGCTGGCCTCTGTGTTTTCATAACATCACGCGGGAACCATGACATAGAAACCCAGCACCCGCTACCCGGAGGAAATCCATGGAAGACAACGGATTGAAGAGCGTTCGCCGCCGCAGTGTGCTGAAGATGGGCCTCGCGGCCTCGGCCCTGTCGATGCCCTATGTCAACAGGGCCTGGGCAAACACCGTCGAACTCAACATGCTGGCCTGGTACGGCCACGGCGAGCCGGATGTGGTGGGCGAGTTCGAACAGGCCAACAACGTCAAGTTCAAGCCGAAGTATTACGCCGGCGGCGACAACATGCTGGCCCTGATCGCCCAGTCCCCGCCCGGCACCTACGACGTGATCCTGTCGGATGCCGAGTTCGTGCAGCAGCTGAACGAGGCAGGCTACATCGACGAACTGAACCCCGCCGATTATCCCTTCGACGATTTCCTCTATGATGAGTGGAAGCAATTCCCCGGCCACTGGAAGGACGGCAAGCTCTACTCGGTGATGGTGCGCTTCGGCCACCTCGGCGTATCCTACAACACCAAGGCCATCTCGGCTGAAGAAGCCGCCAGCTACAAGTGCTTCTGGAAGCCCGAAATCAAGGGCAAGCTGGGCCACTTCGACTGGCACCTGCCGAACCTGGGCCAGCTCAGCCTGTACAATGGCAACGCCCTGCCCTTCGACATCGACGCGGCCGCCTGGGCCCAGGTTCAGGAGACGGCCAAGACGCTGCGGCCCCAGGTCGGCGGCTTCTTCGATTACGGCGGCACCTTCAACTCACTCAAGAACGGCGAAATGCTGGCCATGGCCGGCATCGGCGACTGGATCACGGGCGTTCTGCAGAAGGACGGCGCCGACGTTGCCTCGGTTGTTCCGAAGGAAGGCGGCATCCAGTTCACCGAGTCCTGGTCGATCGGCAAGGGCACGCAAAAGGCCGACATCGCGAAGAAGTTCATCCAGTACATGATGTCGCCTCCCGGCCAGGTGCATTCGGCCACCATGCTGGCCTACCCGGCCTTCTGCGTGACCAAGGGCGGCCGTGCGCTCCTCAACGAGAAGGACCCCAAGGAAGCCCAGCGCACCGGCCAGATCGACGGCGCTCCCAACGACCCCGTCGTGCTGATCAAGGAAGGCCGCATCAAGTACCGTGGCCTGCCGATGCAGCAGAGCCTCGAGGAGTGGAACGACTTCTGGTCCGAATACAAGGGCGCCTGAGCCCAGCATCCAACGGGCCCCCGGACCTTGGCGTTTCGGGGGCCCTCTTTATATCTGCTGCGGATTGCTTCTTAATCCGGCGGCGCGCGGTTCTGGGAGGGATTCGCAAATGGGTGCAGGTCGAAGAATTGATCCATACACCATCGTCTGGCGGCTGCCGCTTCTGATCTGGCAGTTCCTGTTCTTTGTCGTGCCGCTCGGATTCATGTTCGTCATGAGTTTCTGGATGGTGCGCAACTACCGCATGGTGCCGGACATCTCCTTCGCCAACTGGGAGAAGATCCTCGCCTGGGACATCTTCTGGAAGGCCTATGGCTTCACGCTCGCACTCGCCATCGCCTCGACCATCATCACCTCGCTGCTCGCCTTTCCCGCTGCCTACGGCCTCTCGTTCAAGGTCAGCGAAACGACGAGGCGCTGGGCCATCTTCCTGCTCATCATTCCCTTCTTCACCAGCTATCTGGTGCGCATCTATGCCTGGCAGGTGGTGCTGGGCGGCAATGGCGTGATCAACGCCATGCTGGGCTCGCTCGGCATCGCGCCGCTCACCATGCTGAATACACCCTTCGGCACCCTCA
>JBIIGF010000140.1:0-5575 GCA_044236665.1 Aestuariivirga sp.
GCTCTACGTGACGGCGTCGCAGTGGGCCGAATGCCAGACCAATCATACCTTCCTTGCCTTCTCGCCCTTCGAGACGCCTGACGCCTCGGCCATTTCCTTCGGGGGCCGCCGGGGCCGCAGCTTCGCGGCCGAGCGCGCGCAGGCGGGCGGCAATGTCTATGAGGCGGTGAAGGCCCATGCCGACGACATCCGCCGTGGTGGCCGCCGCGTTGCCGTCGCTTCATGGACGGAAGGCTCGCGGGAGCGGCTGGAGACGATCCTGAAGGACCATGACGTCGCCCCGCTTGCCGCCGCGAAGGACTGGCCGCAGTTCCTCGCCTGGGACAAGGCCATTGCGGGCCTTCTCGTCCTCGGGCTTGAGGAGGGTTTCGAGACCGAAGAATTCGCCATCATTTCCGAGCAGGACATCCTCGGCGACCGCATGGTACGCCGTGGCCGCCGTACCAAGAAGGCCTCCGACTTCATCAGCGAATTGTCGGCGCTGGCGCCGGGCGATCTGGTCGTGCATGTCGATCACGGCATCGGCCGCTTCGAGGGCTTGAAAACCATCGAGGTGCAGGGCGCACCGCATGACTGCCTGTTCCTCTCCTATGCCGGCGGCGACCGGCTGTTCCTGCCTGTTGAGAACATCGAGCTGCTCTCGCGCTATGGCTCGGACGAGCAGGGCGTTCAGCTGGACAAGCTGGGCGGTGGTGCCTGGCAGGCGAAGAAGGCGAAGCTCAAGGAGCGCATCCTCAAGATTGCCGAAGGGCTGATCCGCACCGCTGCGGCGCGTGAACTCAAACCGGGTGACGTGCTGCCGCCCCCCGAAGGCGCTTACGAGGAGTTTTCCGCGCGCTTCCCTTACGAGGAAACCGAGGACCAGCTTTCCGCCATCGAGGCCGTGATCGAGGATTTCCAGAAGGGCCGCCCGATGGATCGGCTGGTCTGCGGCGATGTCGGCTTCGGCAAGACCGAAGTGGCACTGCGCTCTGCCTTCGTGGCGGCCATGAACGGCAAGCAGGTGGCGGTCGTGGTGCCCACCACGCTGCTGTCGCGCCAGCACTTCGCCACCTTCCAGAACCGCTTCAAGGGCCTGCCGCTCAACATTGCGCAGGCTTCGCGCATGGTGGCGAAGAAGGACCTTGATCAGGTGAAGGCGGGGCTTGCCTCTGGCGATATCGACATTGTGATCGGCACTCATGCGCTGCTGGCCGAGTCGGTCAAGTTCCGCGACCTCGGCCTCATGATCATCGACGAGGAGCAGCATTTCGGTGTGAAGCACAAAGAGCGCCTGAAGGAGATGCGCACCAATGTTCATGTGCTGACGCTCACGGCCACGCCCATTCCGCGCACGCTCCAGCTTGCCTTGTCGGGTGTGCGTGAACTTTCGCTCATCACCACGCCGCCCCTGGACCGGCTTGCCGTCAGAACCTACATCACGCCCTTCGACCCCGTCATCATCCGCGAGAGCCTGCTGCGCGAGCATTTCCGTGGCGGCCAGAGCTTCTATGTCGTGCCGCGCGTTTCGGACCTCGACGAGATTGCCGCCTTCCTGCGCGAGACGGTGCCCGAGGTGAAGTTCCGCATGGCGCATGGCCGCATGCCGCCCACCGAACTCGAAGACATCATGACCGGTTTCTATGATCGCAAGTTCGATGTTCTGCTCTCCACCACCATCGTCGAATCCGGCCTCGATATCTCGACGGCCAACACACTCGTCATCCACCGCGCCGACATGTTCGGTCTCGCCCAGCTTTACCAGTTGCGCGGGCGCGTCGGCCGCTCGAAGCAGCGTGCCTATGCGATCTTCACCACGCCCGCCAACAAGACGCTCACTGCTGCCGCCGACAAGCGGCTGAAGGTTCTGCAGTCGCTCGATTCACTGGGCGCTGGCTTCACGCTGGCGAGCCATGACCTCGACCTGCGCGGCGCTGGCAATTTGCTGGGCGACGAGCAGTCGGGCCATATCAAGGAAGTGGGCTACGAGTTGTACCAGCAGATGATCGAGGAGGCGGTGGCCAAGCTCCGCACCGGCGAGGATACGCTGGAGTCGGATGGCCAGTGGTCACCGCAGATCAACATCGGCACCTCGGTGCTGATCCCCGAAAGCTATGTCGAGGACTTGCAAGTGCGGCTCGGCCTCTATCGCCGCCTCGCCGACCTGCACGACCAGCAGGCGGTGGATGCTTTCGGCGCGGAATTGCGCGACCGGTTCGGACCGCTTCCCGAGGAGGTGAACCACCTGCTGGCGGTCGTTTCGATCAAGCTCCTCTGCCGGGCGGCGAATGTCCAGAGCGTCGATGCCGGGCCGAAGGGTGCCGTCATGGCATTCCGCGGCGATGCCTTCGCCAATCCGCCCGCACTCGTGCAGTGGATCACCGGGCAGGGGACGATGGCCAAGCTGCGCCCTGACATGAAACTCGTCGTCATGCGCACGTGGGACAAGCCCGAAGACCGCCTGAAGGGAACCCGGCAGCTGATGCAGACGCTGGTGAAACTGGCGGCCTGAGGGTGCATCGGATCGCGATGATGGCGGGATGCCTGCACCGTCAAACGGTCATCATGAGCCCTGGGGCCTGTCGGAGCGCAGGATCGCGTATGTCACGTCATCCGCCCAGCTGCCCTTGAACCAGATATTCTGGCGGAAGTGTGCTTCCTTGCGGAAGCCGGCCTTTTCAAGCACCCGGCAGGAGGCCGTATTGCGTGGATCGGCCGAGGCCGAGATGCGGTGCAGTGAAAAGCTGCGGAAAGCAAAATCGACCAGTTCCGTGACCGCTTCGGTGGCATAGCCGCGTGACCAGAATGGCCGTGCGACGGAGTAGCCGATTTGCGCAAGCCTGCGGTCGTCCGCCTGAATGTTGAGGGCGCAGTCACCGACGAAGCTGGCCGTCACACGATCTTCCAGAGCGAACTGGAACCAGCCTGGTTCTCCGAGTTGCTGACCGGACAGATCACTGAGAAACTGATGTCCCTCGCTCTCGCTGAAGCTTTCCCAAGATTGATAGCGCGCAACTTCGGGATCATTCCGCATTGCCACGAAGGCATTGAGGTCGCAGGCATCGAGGCGGCGCGCGATAAGACGCCTGGTTGCGAAGATCATCCGAATTTCCGGTCGATCCAGTCCCGCGTGCGGAAGTAGCGGCCGATCCACGGCAGGAACCAGGTATTGCCGGTATAGAGTGGGTGGTCCGGGAACTCCGGCCTGTCGAAGGCACAGACATGGTTCGACTTGCCTGCGATCTTGCGCGCTGTCTGGTGGCCGAGGTAGCTCATCATGGCAATGCCGGAGCCATTGCAGCCCAGCGCGTAATGCATGTTCCTGAACTTGCCCATATGCGGCATCTCATCCAGCGTGAAGGCCACGTTGCCGGTCCATGCATGGGTGATCTTCGTGCCCTTCAGCTGCGGGAAGCGGTCGGTCATGAAGCGGTGCAGGATGGGAGCGGTTTCGACCGGGTCCGTGTGGCCAAACTTGGCGCGGCCCCCGAAGATCAGCCGCTTGCCATCTGGTGACATGCGATAATAGGTCAGCACGCGGCGGGTATCGGCGAAGGAGCGGTTCTTCGGGCTGATGCTGGCTGCAAGATCGGCAGGCAGTTCTTCCGTGGCGATGATGTAGGAACCGACGGGAACGACGCGGCGCTTCAAGTCCGGTGTCACGTCACCCGTATAGCCATTGGTGGCGATGATGACGTCACCGGCCTCGATGCTGCCGCGCGGCGTGTCAACCCGCCAGCCGGTGGCGGTTTCGGTGAGCTTGACCGCTGGTGTCTTGGATGCAATCGGAATGTCGCGCTGCTGGCAGAGTTCCAGCAGGCCCTTGAAGAGCAGGGCGGGGTGCAGGTGGCCGGCGCGGCCAACCACGACGCCGCCACGGTAATAGTCGGAGCCAATCTCCTCGCGCTGGCGTTCCGGCGGCACGAGATAGGATTCGGACCTCGCCGTCTGGTTCAGCAGTTCCACCTTGTGGGCCATTCCCTCATAATGGCTCTTGCACCAGGCGCCGAGGAAGTATCCGGCGCGCGTCCAGCCGCAGTCGATGTTTTCGCGGTTGATCAGGTCCTCGATATGGCTGAAGGCATCTGCCGCATCGTTGAGATAGGGCGCGGCTTCCGCGTCCGAGAGGGCCTTCGCCATATAGCGCTTGCCCACATTGACACCGCCCGACACCATGCCGCCATTGCGCGAGGAGCCGCCGAAGCCCGGCTCATTGGCATCGAGCACGATGCAGCCGATACCTTCGCGGTGAAGTTCCAGCGCGGCATTGAGCCCGGCATAGCCCGCACCGATGATGACGACGTGGATTGATCTCGGCAGCGCCACCTCGGGCAGCGGCTGGGGTTCATAAGCCTCCCACCAGAAGGGGCGGGCCTTGAAGTCGGACGTGAAAATGGTGTTGCTCATGAGCGGGAGATTGCTTGATCGGCGCGTGAGAGGCAAGCGCGTGCGTCCGCGTCCCGGGCAGGGGTGCCACCCCCTTGTGGAATAGATGGTTGCCAAGCCTGGAAGGGTATGGTCCTAAGGGGACATGAAAGCTGTCATCAAGGCCATCGTTTATTTTCTCATCGGGCTTACCGTGATCTTCTACGGCGGGGCCTACATGCTGCCGGGCGAGGTGCGGGTGTCTCGCTCTGTCCAGATCGCGGCGCCGCCCGGCGAGGTCTTCGCCATCGTGGGGGACCTGCGCCGCTGGCCCGAGTGGTCAGCCCTCACGGATGTCGATCCGGCCGTTGCCTTCACCTTCGGGGGGGCAGAGCAAGCCGGCGTGGGGCAGGTGCTGCGCTGGGCTTCGAACAATCCTGCTGCCGGTAATGGCGCGCTCACCGTGACCGAGTTTGTGCCCGGTGAACGCCTGATCCTTGCTGTCGATTATGGTGAATTCGGTGCGGCGGTGTCGGCCCTCGATATCGCGCCCGCCGACGGGGGCACGCGCGTCACCTGGGACTACAGCGCCGAAATGCCCGGTGTGGTGGACCGCTGGGCCGGTCTGATGGTCGATCGTCAGGCCGGGGCCGAGCATGAAAGGGCGCTCGTGAAGCTTAAGGCGCTTGCAGAGGCCGCGGCGTCCGGAAACTGACGAAGACCCGCTGGTGCCGGAGGGGCGGATTTCACAGAATCGCCCTCGCAAAGCGTAATGATGCAGTATTAAGCTCTCTTGGCGGTTGCGAACGGGGGGCGGAACATGGCGGATGGGCGTTACGCATTGGTCACCGGTGGGGCGCAGGGGCTTGGGTATGCAGCGGCCCGGCGGTTTCTGGAGATGGGCTTCACGGGCGTGATGCTGCTGGACCGGAACGGCGCAAAGCTTGGCGTCAGTGCCGGTGCGCTCCGGCCCCTAGGGCGGGTCGAGGTGTTCGAGGGCGATCTCGAAAACGTGGATGTTCCGCATCAGGCCGTAGCGGCGGCCCTCGCGGCCTTCGGCAGGCTGGACGTTGTGGTGAGTGCTGCGGGCAATACCGAGCGCTGCGGGCTCGACGATACGACGCCCGTGGCGTTCGAGCGCCTATTCTCCGTCAATACCCGCGCGCCGCTGCTCCTGATGCAGGCGGCGGTGAAGGTCATGCGGCCACGGGCTTCGGGCGTGATCATCAAC
>JBIIGF010000141.1:0-5549 GCA_044236665.1 Aestuariivirga sp.
GCGGCGGTTGAGGCGATCCTCAACCGTGTTCAGCTGCCTGTTCAGCTGGGTGGTGGTATTCGCAACCTGGACCAGATCGAAGCGTGGCTGTCCAGAGGCATCCGCCGGGTGATCCTGGGCACGGTGGCACTGCGGGAACCCGCTCTGGTCGTGGAGGCGTGCCGGCTGTTTCCGGGCCGCATCGCCGTGGGGATTGATGCCAAGGCGGGGCGCGTAGCGGTGGAGGGCTGGGCTGAAACTTCTGAGCTGACAGCGGTCGATCTAGCACGGCGCTTCGCTGATGTTGGCGTCTCCGCCATCATTTTCACTGATATTGATCGGGATGGTGTTCTCAAGGGTCTAAATATCGAGTCGACACTTGAAATCGCCCACGCGGTGCCGATCCCCGTAATTGCCAGCGGTGGCCTCGCGTCGATGGAGGACATCCATCACCTGTGCAGGCCGGATTGCCGCATCCTGGAGGGGGCAATCTCGGGCCGTGCACTGTATGATGGGCGGATTGATGTCCCGGAGGCGCTGCGCCTGCTGCGTGAGGCAGCCTGATGCTGAAGGCCCGCCTTATACCGTGTCTCGACGTGAAGGATGGCCGCGTCGTCAAGGGCGTCAACTTCGTAGATCTCCGGGACGCCGGTGATCCGGTTGAAATCGCCAAGGCCTATGACGCGGCCGGTGCTGACGAACTGTGTTTCCTCGACATTACGGCCACCCATGAAAACCGCGGTATCATTCTTGATGTCGTTCGTAAGACGGCTGAGGCATGTTTCATGCCGCTGACCGTGGGCGGCGGAGTACGAAGCCTGGAGGACATTCGCAAGCTGCTGCTGGCCGGCGCTGACAAGGTCTCGATCAATTCCGCTGCTGTAGCCAACCCTGAATTCGTCAGCCAGTCAGCCGCGAAATTCGGTGCGCAATGCGTGGTTGTCGCGATAGATGCGAAGTCGGTTCGACCCGGAAAATGGGAGATCTTTACGCATGGCGGACGCAAGTCCACTGGCATCGATGCTGTGGATTTCGCGAAGGAGGTCGTCTCACGCGGAGCCGGTGAATTGCTGCTCACATCCATGGACCGCGACGGCACCGGCAAGGGCTTTGACCTTGAATTGACGCGCAAGATTGCCGACACCGTCAGTGTTCCGGTTGTTGCCTCGGGTGGTGTCGGAACCCTCGATCATCTCGTTGAAGGTATCCGCGAGGGGCACGCGGCCGCTGTGCTTGCAGCGTCAATTTTCCATTTCGGCACCTTTTCCATTGCGGAGGCCAAGCTCCACCTTTCGGCAAATGGCGTCCCGATGCGCCTGTGCTAAGAAGAGTGGGGGGTTCAAGATGACGGATCACAGGCTTGACGTTCTCTCAGCACTTGCTGACCACATATCGGCGAAGCGAAATGCTTCAGCTGAAACATCATATACAGCCAAGCTCATCTCCCAGGGCATCGAGACGTGCGCCAAGAAACTCGGCGAAGAGGCCGTAGAGACGGCACTTGCCGCCGTGCTTCAGAAGAAGACCAATATCGCATCGGAAACCGCTGACCTTCTCTACCATCTTCTTGTTCTCCTCGAAGCGACGGATGTGAAACTCGCCGACGTGATGGATGTACTCGCCGACCGCCAGGGTATCAGCGGTATCGCTGAAAAGGCTTCGCGCCCGAAGGACTGATCATGGAAGAACTCGTCAAGGATGTTTCACCGTTCCGGCGTTTTTCGCGCGAGGAATGGGCTGCGCTCCGCGCCGACACACCCATGACGCTGACACAGAAAGATCTGGATGAGTTGCGCGGCCTAAATGACCGCATAGACCTCATCGAAGTTGAGACGATCTATCTGCCTCTGTCACGCCTTCTCAACCTCTATGTTGCGGCAACCCAAGGGCTATTCCGGGCAACAAACAACTTCCTCCACCTTTCGGACCGCAAGGTACCCTATGTCATCGGCATGGCGGGCAGCGTTGCGGTCGGCAAAAGCACCACGGCGCGCATCTTGCAGCGACTCTTGGCGCGCTGGCCCAAGCACCCGAAGGTGGATCTTGTGACCACCGACGGTTTCTTGCTGCCCAATGAAATCCTTGAGCGCGAAGGTTTGATGACGCGCAAGGGTTTCCCCGAGAGTTATGATCTTCCGGCCATTCTGCGCTTTCTGTCCGACATCAAGGCCGGCAAGCGCAACGTCACGGCCCCCCTGTATTCACATCTTACCTATGACGTGCTGAAGAATGAATGCGTCGTGGTGGACCAGCCCGACATCCTCATCGTTGAAGGCGTGAACGTGCTGCAAACCGGCCGCCCACCGCGTGATGGCCGCGGCATTCCCAACACTTCAGACTTTTTCGACTTTTCGATCTATATCGACGGCGACACCAATGACCTCCGCCAATGGTACATTGAACGCTTCCTGACACTGCGTGACGGCGCATTCCGCAATCCGAAATCCTACTTCCATCGCTACGCCACGCTCAGCGACAGCGAAGCGAAGGAAACCGCCATGCGGATCTGGGATACGATCAATCTGGTAAATCTCAGAGAAAACATCCTGCCGACCAGGCCGCGCGCTGATCTCGTGTTGCGCAAGGGGACCGATCATTTCATCCGCAGTGTGTTTCTGCGGAAGCTATAGCAGGCCCAACCGTTTCGCCTCGGCATTGAGGTTGATTTCGGGCCTCGCGCCGATGTGCGAGATCACTTCAGCGGCAGCCATGGACCCGATCTGCGCCGCCTCCATGAGTGATTTGCCCTTTGTATAGCCATGGAGGAAGCCAGCGGCGAAGAGATCACCGGCCCCTGTCACGTCGACCACCTTCGAAACCGGGTGAGCGGGACTTGCATGAACCTCGCTCCCCTTGACAACAACGCAGCCTGCTTCCGATCGCGTCAACACAGCAATCGGGCAGTCTCGGGCAATAGCCTGCCGCGCTTCTTCGAAGCTGGCCGTCTGGTAGAGGGATTTGATCTCCGACTCATTGGCGAAGACGATGTCGATGTCATTGCGGATCAACTCGAGAAAGCTGTCGCGGTGGCGCTCGACACAGAAGGAGTCCGACAGCGTAATGGAGGTCTTGCGGCCGGCGGCCCGGGCGATTTTTGCCGCGAACTTGAAGGCCTCCTTCGCTTCCGGCCTGTCCCAGAGATAACCTTCCATATATGTAACCTGCGCCGCCTCGACGGTCATGACGTCCACATCTGCTGCAGTGAAATTCACGCAGGCGCCGAGATAGGTGTTCATCGTGCGTTCGCTGTCTGGCGTCACCAGAATGAAGGACCGCGCAGTCGCGGGGCCGTCTTCAGCCGGTTTTGTATCGAAACTCACGCCCTGGGCTCGCATGTCGTGGCGGAATATTGCCCCGAGCTGGTCGTTTTTGACCTTGCCGAAATAAGCCGCCCGACCGCCTAGAGAAGCAATGCCAGCCGCGGTATTGCCCGCGGAACCCCCCGAAACCTCGATCGCCTGCCCCATGTCAGCATAGAGTTGCTCCGCCCGTGCTTCGTCGATCAGGTTCATTGAACCCTTTACCAATCCTTGGCGGTTTACGAAGCTGTCATCCACTCTGGCGATCACGTCCACAATGGCATTGCCGATGCAGACCACATCGAAATTCGAATCCGTCATGAAAACACTCTCCTGCGCCGTCCATACCTCCGCCTAGCGAAGCCCGCTTGCGCTTGCAAGCTTTGCTGATTAGTTGAGTATCATGTTGAAAGCGTCTTTCAGGGCTCTGGGCGACCTCTTGTCGCCGGAATTCCGCGCCGTACTGGTCAAGGCTCTGGCCATGACGGCTGCATTGTTCATCGCCATCATGATCGTGGTTCAGGTTCTGCTCTTGAGCCTTACCCATTTTTCCTGGCCTTGGGCCGACTGGGTGTTGCAGGTGGGCACCGGTATCGCCTTGTTCGTGGCCTTCTTTTTCCTGATGTCGCCTGTGACGGCTGCATTCGCTGGCCTGTTCCTTGATCAGGTTGCGGCCAAGGTGGAGCAACGGCACTACCCCCTGGACCCGCCGGGCACGCCGCTGCCCACCTCACGCGCCATTCTGCTTGCGATACAATTTTTCTTTGTCGTTCTGATCGTCAATCTGGCGGCGCTGCCGGTTGTCTTTCTTGGCGTTGGTGCTGTGGCGCTGGTCCTGGCGAATGCCTATCTGCTCAGCCGCGAGTATTTCGAGATGGTTGCCATGCGCTACATGCCGGAGCAGGAAGCGCGCATTTTGCGGCGTGAGAACGGGCCTGCGATCTTCTTTGCCGGGTTAGTGCCTGCAGTATTCTCGGTTGTGCCGGTCGTCAATCTGGCGGTCCCGCTATTTGCGACTTCATATTTCACCCACTTGTTCAAGTCGGTGCAGGCGTCTTCGCCTTGAAACGGCAGAGATCAGCAATCAGGCAGCGCCAGCATTCGGGTTTCCGCGCTTTGCACACGTAGCGTCCGTGCAGGATCAGCCAGTGGTGCGCATGACGGCCGTAGGCCTCTGGAACTGCTTTCAGAAGTTTGTTTTCGACCTCCAGCGGTGTCTTGCCCGGTGCCATGCCTGTGCGGTTGCCAAGCCGGAACAGATGTGTATCGACAGCGATCGTGGGCTGTCCGAACGCGATGTTGAGCACCACATTCGCCGTTTTTCGGCCGACCCCGGGCAGCGCCTCGAGCGCCACGCGGTCAGCCGGAACCTGGCTGCCATGTTGTGCGACCAGGATTTTGGACAGGGCAATCACGTTCTTTGCCTTGCCGCGGAACAATCCGATGGTCTTGATGAAATCCCGGACTTTGTCCTCACCCAGATCCACCATTTTCTCAGGCGTATCCGCAATGGCGAAAAGCGGCTTTGTCGCCCGGTTCACGCCTTCATCTGTCGCTTGCGCCGACAGCACGACGGCCACCAACAGCGTATAGGGGTTCACATAATGAAGTTCACCCTGCGGTTCCGGATTGGCAGCGTGAAAGCGGCGGAAGATTTCCGCAATGTCAGCGGGTTTCAGACGGCTTGCCTTCGGCATGGATTTTGTGTTCCTCTACACTTCGGAGGTAAGGCAGGACCATGGATGCAAGCAACACCAAATCCTGGCGCGCGACGCTCACACCCCACCGCAGTTTAACGCGGCAGGGTTTCGTGATCGTCATGGTACTTGTCGTGCTTGTCAATCTGGTGGTGGGTGGCATCTTCCTGGCGATGGGGGCATGGCCCGTGGCTGGCTTTGCCGGCCTTGATGTTCTGCTGATCTGGTGGGCGTTCCGCGCCAATTTTGCCGATGCGCGGCAGATGGAATCCATCACGATCACAGACCATGAGGTTGTTTTTGACAGAATCCGAGAGCGGCATCCCCCGGAACAGCAGCGATTCGTCAGACGATGGGTAAGGGTTGAACTGGAAGAGGACCGTGAGCGTGAGCTGATCGGCCGCCTCTCCCTGATCTCTGGTGCACAGCGCACCATCATAGGCGATTTTCTGGCACCGGAAGAGCGAAAGACACTGGCCAACGCACTCCGTACCGAGCTGGCCATTCCTCGAATCTGATCATCAGTCGGGCCGGATCAACCCTGTCTGTACCCTGAGGATCCTGTCACGCTCAT
>JBIIGF010000142.1:0-5523 GCA_044236665.1 Aestuariivirga sp.
TGATCAGGCTGCCTTCGCCGCTCTCGTTGAGAAGGCAAAGGCTGCCCAGGCCTGATCTGGCCTCGTAGATCCTTCACGTCGAATTCCGATTGCCTTGACCGGGCCGCAGCGTGTCTTTCGGCACACTGAGCCCGGTCATTTCATTTCCAGAGGAAGACTTCCATGAGTCTCGCGACACTCGAACAGCAGATCCTGGCCGAGATCGAAGCCGCCAGCGATGAGGCGGCCATTGAAGCGGTGCGCGTTTCAGCCCTCGGCAAGAAGGGCTCGATCTCCGAGCGCATGAAGAGCTTAGGCAGCATGAGCCCGGACGAGCGCCGCGAAGCGGGTGCAGCGCTGAACGTGCTGAAGGACAGGGTGGCCGACGCCCTCGCCGCGCGCAAATCGCTGCTGCAGGAAGCAGCGCTTGAAGCGCGCCTCGCCTCCGAGCGGATCGACGTGACGCTGCCCGTCAGGCCTCACGGCTCAGGCACGGTGCACCCTGTCTCGCAGGTCTGGGAAGAGGTGGTGCAGATTTTCGGCGACCTCGGCTTCTCGGTGGCCGAAGGCCCGCACATCGAGGATGACTTCCACAATTTTGATGCGCTGAACATTCCGCCCGAGCACCCGGCCCGGCAGGAACATGACACCTTCTTCTTCAACGAGAAGGAAGATGGCACGCGCATGCTGCTCCGCACCCACACCAGCCCGGTGCAGATCCGCACCATGCTGGCCTCGAAGCCGCCAATCCGCATCATCGCGCCGGGGCGCACCTTCCGCTGCGACTCGGACATGACGCACACGCCGATGTTCAACCAGGTCGAAGGCCTCGTCATCGACGAGACGACGACACTGGCGAACCTCAAGTGGATCCTCACCGAGTTCTGCAAGGCCTTCTTCGAAGTCGATGACGTGAAGATGCGCTTCCGCGCCTCGCACTTCCCCTTCACGGAGCCCTCCATGGAGGTGGACATCCAGTATTCGCGCGAAGGCGGGCAGCTGAAGATCGGCACCGGCGACAAATGGCTGGAGATCTTAGGGTCAGGCATGGTGCACCCCAATGTGATCCGCTCGGGCGGCATGGACCCGGAAAAGGTTCAGGGCTGGGCCTTCGGCGTGGGGCTCGACCGCATCGCCATGCTGAAATACGGCATCCCCGATCTCCGCGCCTTCTTCGAAGCCGACCTGCGCTGGCTTCGCCATTATGGATTCAAGGCACTGCAGGTGCCGACACTCGCCGGAGGCCTGTCATGAAATTCACGCTCTCCTGGCTGAAGGACTATCTCGATACCAATGCCACCCTCGAAGAGATCTGCGAGGGGCTGATCGGTGTCGGGCTTGAAGTGGAAGAGGTCACCGACAAGGCCAAGCTGCTGGGCGATTTCAGCGTGGCGCATGTGACGCTGGCCGAGAAGCACCCGAATGCCGACAAGCTGCGCCAGTGCGTGGTGGAAACGAAGGACGGCACCCGGCAGGTGGTGTGCGGCGCGCCCAATGCCCGCACAGGCATCAAGGCGATCATCGCGCTTCCCGGCGTGACCATTCCGGCAACCGGCGCCGTCTTCGCGCCCGCCACGATCCGCGGCGTCGAATCGCAGGCGATGCTGTGCTCGGAGCGCGAATTGCTGATTTCGGAGGAACACAACGGCATCATCGAAGTTGAGGGTGACTGGCCCGTCGGCACGCCCGCCGCCAAGGCCCTGGGCCTCGATGACCCGATGATCTACGTGAAGGTGACACCGAACCGGCCGGATGCGCTGGGCATCTATGGCATTGCGCGCGACCTCGCCGCCAAGGGGCTCGGCCGCCTCAAGCCGCTGGATGCGAAGCCGGTCGAAGGCCGCTTCGACTCCCCCATCAAGGTGTCGCTCGATTTTGCCGATGGTGACACCAGGCCCTGCCCGCTGTTCGTCGGCCGCTATATCAAGGGCGTCAAGAATGGTCCGTCCCCGGAATGGCTGCAGCGGCGGCTCAAGGCCATCGGCCTTCGCCCGATTTCGGCGTTGGTCGACATCACCAACTACATCACCTTCGCCTATGGCCGCCCGCTGCATGTGTTCGATGCCGGCAAGGTGACGGGACATGTCCGTGCGCGCGCCGCCAAGGCTGGCGAGACGCTGGAAGCCCTCGACAACAAGACCTACACGCTCTCCGACGGCATGACAGTGATTGCGGATGACGCTGGCCCTGAGGCCATCGCCGGCATCATCGGCGGCATTCCCTCAAGCTGCACGGATGAAACCGTGAACGTGTTCCTCGAAGCGGCCTATTTCGACCCGCTGAAGACCGCCGCCACGGGCCGCAAGCTCGGCATCACGTCGGACGCGCGCTACCGCTTCGAGCGCGGCGTGGACCCGGCCTTCACCCCCGTGGGCGCCGAGATCGCCACGCGCATGATCCTCGATCTCTGCGGCGGCGAAGCTTCGCATGTGGTGACAGCGGGCAGTGTTCCCGAGACGGCGCGCAGCTTCAACCTGCGCAAGACGCGCGTGAAGACGCTGGCGGGCGCGGATATTTCCACCGAACGCCAGAAGCAGATCCTCGAAGCGCTGGGCTTCCGCGTGACCGAGGCCGCCGATCACTTCGCCTGTGCGGTTCCCTCCTGGCGGCCGGATGTACATGGCGAGGCGGATCTCGTGGAAGAGGTCTGCCGCATCCATGGCCTCGACAATATCCCGCCGCAGCCGATGGAACGCACCAGCGCCATCGCGAAGCCGGTGCTCAACCCGCTCCAGAAGCGCATGCTGGCGGCGCGCCGCATGTTGGCTTCGCGCGGCTTCAACGAAGCCATCACCTGGGCCTTCCTGCCGGAAGATCAGGCGAGGCTGTTCGGTGGCGGCCAGCCGGAGCTGACGCTGGCAAACCCGATCTCGTCCGAACTCTCTGACATGCGGCCTTCGCTGTTGCCCAACCTCATCGCCGCCGCAGGCCGCAACATGGACCGCGGCTTCGCCGACATCATGCTCTCCGAAGTGGGCCACGCCTATGCGGGAGACAGGCCGCAGGATGAAACGCTCAGGGCCGCCGGCATCCGCCGTGGGGCCTTCACCGGCCGCAACGTGCATGGCGGGGCGCGCAACGTTGACGCCTTCGACGCCAAGGCCGATGCGCTGGCCGTGCTGGACGCAGCGGGTGCTGCCGTTGCCACGCTGCAGGTTGTTGCGGGTGCTCCGGCCTGGTTCCACCCGGGCCGTTCCGGCACCATCCAGATGGGGCCACAGAACAAGCTGGGCTTCTTCGGCGAGATCCACCCGCGCGTTCTGGCGGCAATGGACGTGAAGGGGCCGCTCGTGGCCTTCGAACTCATCCTCAACGCCATTCCCGGCTCCAAGGCGAAGGGTGCCACGCGCGCCGCACTCGCCACCTCCGACCTGCAGCCGCTGTCGCGCGATTTCGCCTTCGTGGTTGACGACAAGGTGGAAGCAGACAAGCTGGTGAAGGCCGCCAAGGGTGCCGACAAGGCGCTGATCAGCGATGTGACGGTGTTCGACATCTACAAGCTCGACGGTGGCAAGACATCGCTTGCCATCGACGTGACATTGCAGCCCAGGGAAAAGACACTGACCGATGCGGAGATCGAAGCCGTTTCGGCCAAGATCGTGCAGGCCGTGGCCAAGGCCACCGGCGGAACACTCAGGAGCTGAGACCGAAATGGCGAAGGCCGACAGCCGTGCCGTGCTTGCCGAACTGAAGGCGCATCTGCGGAAGGGAGCGCCAGCCGACATGCGGGCCGCCTTCGCGCGTGACCCCAAGCGCTTCGTGGAATTCTCGGCAGCCTCGGATGACCTGCTGCTCGATTATTCGAAATGCGCTGTCAATGCCCGCACCATGAAGCTGCTGGCGAGGCTGGCCCGCGCCACGGAGGTGGAGACGAAGCGTGACGCGATGTTTGCGGGCGCGATCATCAACACAACGGAACAGCGCGCCGTTCTGCACACCGCCCTCCGCAACCGCGCCGATACGCCGGTGCTGGTGGATGGGCGCAACATCATGCCGGATGTGAATGGCGTTCTCGCCGCCATGGCAACGTTTGCCACGGATGTTCGAAAATCGAAGATCACCGATGTCGTCAATATCGGCATCGGCGGTTCCGACCTCGGCCCCGCCATGACGACGCTGGCGCTGGCGCCCTATCATGACGGGCCACGCCTCCATTACGTTTCCAATGTCGATGGCGCGCATATCGCCGATACGCTGAAGCTGCTCAGGCCCGAGACGACGCTGTTCCTGATCGCCTCCAAGACCTTCACCACCATCGAGACCATGACCAATGCCAAGACGGCGCGGCGCTGGATTGCGGAGAAGCTCGGCGAGAAGAAGGTGGGGGCGCATTTCGCCGCCATTTCCACCGCGATCCCGAAGGTGAAGGCTTTCGGCATCCCGGAAGACCGCATCTTCGGTTTCTGGGACTGGGTGGGCGGGCGCTATTCGATCTGGTCCGCCATCGGCCTGCCGCTGATGATTGCCATCGGCCCCGAAAACTTCCTGCGCTTCCTCGACGGCGGCCATGCCATGGACCGGCATTTCCAGACAGCACCGGTGCTCAAGAACCTGCCGATGCTGATGGGCCTCCTCGGCGTGTGGCACCGGAACATCTGCAACTATCCCTCCCGCGCCATCATTCCCTATGACCAGCGGCTCTCCCGCTTTCCGGCCTATCTGCAGCAGCTCGACATGGAATCGAACGGCAAGCGGGTGACCAAGGACGGGAAACCCGTGAAGGGCGAGACGGGGCCGATCGTCTGGGGTGAGCCCGGCACCAACGGCCAGCACGCCTTCTTCCAGCTTCTGCACCAGGGCACCGGCATCATTCCTGTCGAATTCCTGATTGCGGCGGAACCGCATGAGAGGGGCATGGACGAACACCACGCGCTGCTCGTTGCCAATTGCCTTGCCCAGTCGCAGGCCCTGATGAAAGGCCGCACACTGAAAGAGGCGGAAGCGCAACTCCTTGCGATGGGCAAGAGCAAGGCGGAGGCGAAGACGCTGGCGCCGCACCGCGTGTTCACCGGCAACCGCCCGTCCCTCACACTTGCCTACCGCAAGCTCGACCCCTTCACGCTGGGCCGCCTCATCGCGCTTTACGAGCATCGCGTCTTCGTGGAAGCCGCCATCTGGAACATCAACGCCTTCGACCAGTGGGGCGTGGAACTCGGCAAGGAACTCGCCACGGGACTTCAGGCCGTGGTCGAGGGGAAGAAGGGAACCGAGGGATTGGATAGCTCCACCGCCGGGCTGGTAAGTTATTTGCGGAAGCTGGCTTAGTTACACAGACCTCATCATGCCCGGGCTTGACCCGGGCATCTTCTTCGTGGCCGCAAAAAAGATAGCCGGTTCAAGCCCGGCTATGATGAGTGTGGGGCACAGGCTTGCCTCAGAACATCGCCTCGTCGAGTTCCATCACGGGAGCCGCGCCCGCGACGATCTTCGCGTGAAGTGATGCCGTCTCGGGCAGGATGCGCTGCATGTAGAAGCGGGCGGTGGCGAGCTTCGCGCGGTAGAAATCTTCATTCGACTTGGACAGCGACACTGCAGCCGCGCGGG
>JBIIGF010000143.1:0-5509 GCA_044236665.1 Aestuariivirga sp.
CTCATCGGGCCCCTCCGTGGCGCCCGGCATGGCGGCAAGTGTCGCGGGCGCGTCAGACGTCAGCCGGGCGGCAAAGTCTTCCGGCGTGGTCTGGACGATGTCGACCACGATCCGGGCCGGTTGGCCGGCCTCCGGCGGCAGCAGGAAAGATTTCTCGATCAGCACCGGGCCGGTGGTGTCGAGCACGATGCGCGACCGGCCAGCGTCGATCTGTCCGAACCGGTATTCGCTGACCAACCCCTGCGAGCGTTTTCCGGCATCGGCGGGGAGGTCGAAGCTCACCTGAGGCAGATCGATCATCACCCGGTAGGGGTTGGGCAGGACATAGGCCGTATAACCCAGGGGCGACGAAACATCAGCCACGAACCGGGTGCGCAACTCATCGCCCGCCACCCGGGCCGCGGTCGCAACCGGGAGTTCGGAGGCATCGGCGGCTGGACTGCGGAAGCCGATCAGCACCAGCAGCAGGACAAGCCCCAGGCACCGCAGCACATGGCCGGCGGGCCTCAGGTGGCGGACTGCTATCTCAGGCATCATTCGGTTTGGCACGGCCATGGGGAAAATCACGGTGCTGAAACTAGAGCCCCCAGGGTTAATCATTTATTGCCGCGAGGCCGCCGCGCGGAAAGCTTGCAATTTGGAACCCCTGCCCATAAAAGCAGCCTGTCACCCGTGTGTCAGTCTCCCCGATTCTTTGGCAGGACTGACCGGGCGTCGGAATTTCGCGGCAAGCGGGGGGTCCGGAGGCATAATGCCGACCCCGTTCGGCGCGGCATGGAGCGTGGTCCCTCATGGTGGGATCCGCCGAATACGGAACCGTTCCGGTGATCGGAACATGAGGACAATCTTGGGCATGACCCACGCCACGGCGAGCGCGCTACACGAGGACCGGATAGACCCGGCTCCCGTAGCATCTTTGCATCCGCCTGCGGGCCGGCGTTCACTGCCCCTATCGCGCAGCAGCATCTCAATGTCCCACGGGCGTCTCCTGACCGGAGCGGAGAACCTAGGGGGCTTGCCATGCCGGCGCAGAGGAATTGAGACATGGGCAGCAAGATGCTCATCGATGCCACCCACCCCGAAGAGACCCGCGTGGTCGTCATCAAGGGGAACCGCATCGAGGAATTCGACTTCGAAAGCGCCGCGCGCCGCCAGCTGAAGGGCAATATCTACCTCGCCAAGGTAACGCGCGTGGAGCCGTCGCTCCAGGCGGCCTTCGTGGAATATGGCGGCAATCGCCATGGCTTCCTCGCCTTCTCCGAAATCCACCCCGACTATTACCAGATCCCGCTGGCTGACCGGCTGGCACTGATCCAGGCGGAGGAAGAAGAACACGCCCGCGAGAACGAGGACGAGGAAGAAGAACACAACCGGCGCAGCCAGCGCCGCGGCCGTGATCGCGACCGCAACCGGAGCCGTCAGGGCCGGGCCGAGGCCGCAGGTGAAGAGGCAGGCGATGACCAGCCGCCAGCCGCGTCCGATAACGAGGCGTCCGATAGCGAGTCCGGGGAATTCATGTCCGAAGCGGCAGTTGCCGTGGACGAACAGCCCCCGAGCCCGGACGAAGAAGCCGCCACCGATGACTCGCCCGTGGCGGGCGATGATGACACCCCGCACCGTGCCGAGCCGCTGGCCGCCAGCCACCGCGAGCCGTCGCTCTCCGAAGACGTTGAGCCCGATTCCGATGACGAGACCGATGAGGACGAAGACCACCACGCGGGCGACACGGCCTTCGCGGATGATGAGCAGTCCGACAATGGCACCGCTCAGGATGGCGATGCGCTGTCCTCCGCGCCCTCCGTCGAGCATGGCATGCCGGGCGAACTCGGCAATGGCATCGAGGAAGTGGGCGAAGACCCCGAAGCAGCCCGCATCGAATCCATCGGCGCGGAAGATGCGATGGAAGAAGTGCCCCAGCGCCGCCGCAAGGTGCAGCGCAAGCAGTACAAGATCCAGGAAGTCATCAAGCGCCGTCAGGTGATCCTCGTTCAGGTTGTCAAGGAAGAGCGCGGCAACAAGGGCGCAGCACTCACCACCTATCTCTCGCTCGCCGGCCGCTATTGCGTGCTGATGCCGAACACCGCGCGTGGCGGCGGCATCTCGCGCAAGATCACCGATTCGGGCGACCGCCGCCGCCTCAAGGAAGTGGCCAAGGAAATCGAGGTGCCGCAGGGCATGGGCCTGATCGTCCGCACGGCGGGCGCCCAGCGCACCAAGACCGAAATCAAGCGCGATTATGACTACCTTCTCCGCATGTGGGAAAGCGTGCGCGACCTGACGCTCAAGTCGCAGGCCCCTGCCCTCGTCTATGAGGAAGGCAGCCTGGTCAAGCGTGCCATCCGCGATCTCTACACGAAGGACGTGGATGAAGTGGTCGTCGAGGGCGATGAAGCCTATCGTGAAGCGAAAGACTTCATGAAGATGCTCATGCCGAGCCACGCCAAGAACGTGAAGTCCTACAAGGACGCACGCCCGCTGTTCTCGCGCTATCAGGCGGAAAGCCAGCTCGACGCGCTTTATTCGCCCACCGTCACGCTGCCGTCGGGTGGCTACATGGTGATCAACCAGACGGAAGCGCTGGTGTCGGTTGACATCAACTCCGGCAAGGCGACGCGCGAACACAACATCGAGGACACTGCCCTCAAGACCAATCTCGAGGCGGCCGATGAAATCGCCCGCCAGCTGCGCCTGCGCGACCTTGCCGGTCTTGTCGTCATCGACTTCATCGACATGGAGGAGAAGCGCAACAACCGCAATGTCGAACGGCGGATGAAGGATGCGCTGAAGAACGACCGCGCCCGCATCCAGGTCGGTCACATCAGCCACTTCGGCCTTCTCGAAATGTCCCGCCAGCGGCTGCGCCCGGGTCTTCTCGAAGGCTCGTCCCGCACCTGCCCGCATTGCGAGGGCCGCGGCATCGTCCGCTCGGTCTCGTCCTGTGGCCTGTCGGTGCTGCGCGCCATCGAGGAACACCTCATCGCGCGGAAGCCCGAAAACCTTACCGTCAAGTGCACGCGCGAGATCGCCTTCTACATCCTCAACGAAAAGCGCGACAACCTGCTGGAGATCGAGACCACCTATGGCATCTCGGTCTTCATCGTGCCGAGTGACGAACTCAAGGGATCGCAGGCCCTGATCGAGCGCGCCCCCGAACGCAACCTGCCGCCCCGCAAGGTGGTCACCGCCCCGGTGCGGATGGATTCCGCCCATGAGGAAGACACCGACGACGACATCATCGACGGCGAGGCCACCGAGATCGAGGCAGAGGCAGAGACCGATGATGACGCCGACGACGGCAGCGAAGCCGCTGGCGACGAGCGCCGCGAGACGGGCAATGGCAACGGCGAGCAGCGCGAGGGCGGCAAGCGCCGCCGCCGCCGCCGTGGCCGCCGCGGCGGACGTGGCCGCGACGACCAGCAGGCCGAGGGCCAGCACGCCGGGTCCGATGACGACATTCCGGGCCTTGGCGAACAACCCGACATCGGCGTGACCGGCGATGACGATGGCCAGTCAGCCGAGGCCGCTCCGGATGGCGATGACGCATCGACCGGCCAGCGTGACGATGCCCAGCGCAGCCGCCGCCCGCGCCGTGACCGCTGGGGCCGCAACCGTGACAGGAACCGCAGCGAGGACGGCGAACCCCTCAGGCCGCGGGCGGGTGAAACCGAAGCCGAGGTGGAGGCAGACATGGCCTTCGCCGCATCGGAAGCCGACCTGCCGGTTCCCCATGCCGTGGAGAGTGCCGATGAGATGGCCGCCGATGCCGCCTTCGCCGCATCGGAAGCTGACTTTGGCGAAAAGCCCGCCGGCAGCGCCCCTCAGAAGACCGAGGCCGTGCCAGCGCCTGCACCCGCTCCGGCTGAACCGCCGCGCCGCTGGCAGCCCCCGGCGCCGACCGTGACGCCCGCCGCCGCCGAACGCAAGAGCGGCTGGTGGAGCAAGCGGAGCTGATCCATCACCAAGTTTGCGGCAGCCCGCGTCTGGCTGGCTGCCGCGAGCCTCAAACTTGCCTCATTCAACCCCGATTGACCGGATGAAAGGCATGATGATGCAGAGATCCGGTTTCCTATTCAAAGCCACTGCGCAGATCATGGCGATGCTCATCGCCGTGACCAGCTTCTATGTGTCGGCCATCAACGCCCAGGCCCAGCAGCGGAACCTTCCGCTGATCCGCGACGCCGAGATCGAGGGCCTGCTACGGCTCTACACCCGGCCGATCTTCAAGGTGGCGGGGATCAATCCCAAGGCGGTCAAGGTCTACATCATCAACGAGCCGTCGATTAATGCCTTCGTGGCGGGCGGCCAGCGCATCTTCGTCAACACCGGCCTCATCATGCAATCCAAGACGCCGAACATGTTGATCGGCGTGCTGGCGCATGAAACGGGCCACATCGCGGGCGGGCATCTGGCCCGCATGGGTGTCGAAATCGACTCCGCGAGCTACACCGCCATCATCGGCATGCTTCTCGGGCTCGGCGCCATGGTCGGCGGTGCCATGGCTGGAAGTGCGGAGGCGGCCCAGGCCGGACAAGGCATCATGATGGGTACCCAGGGCCTCGCGCAGCGCAACTTCCTTGCTTATGCGCGCGGCATGGAAGCTTCCGCCGACCAGGCCGCACTCAAATACCTGAACGCCACCAAGCAATCCGCCAAGGGCATGATCGAGCTGTTCGAGAAACTGGGGCGCGACAACCTTGCAGTACTCGCCAATGCCGACCCCTACGCCATGTCGCACCCGATGCCGATGGAGCGTATCCGCAATCTCGAAGTCGAAGCCGAGAAGTCGAAGTACTACAATGCAAAAGACCCGCCGGCTCTGGTGCTGCGCCATGAACTGGTGCAGGCCAAGCTGACCGGCTACATCGGCGGCGCGCAGGCCGTGGCCCAGCGTTATCCCACCACCGACCAGTCGATGCCGGCCCGTTATGCGCGCGCCATCGCGCTGTTCCGCCGCGGCGATATCCAGAACGCCCTGCCGATCATCGACGGCCTCACTGCCGAACTGCCAGAGAACCCCTATTTCTGGGAGCTGAAGGGCCAGGCGCTGCTGGAAAACGGCCGCGCCGCGGAAGCCGTGGCACCGATCGAGAAGGCCCTGACGCTCCTGCCCAACAACGGGCTCATCCAGCTTCTGGCTGCGCAGGCGCTGGTCGATACCGCAAAACCGGACCAGGCCAAGAAGGCCGTCAAGCTGCTCCGCCAGGCCCAGACGAGCGAGGGCAACACTCCGGCGACCTACAAGCTGATGGCCAGGGCCTATGCCCTGTCCGGCGACATTCCGCGCGCCGAACTCGCCACCGCCGAGGCGGCCCTGCTGACGGGTGACACCAAGCTGGCAATCGAGAAAGCCAAGTCCGCCCAGAGCCTGTTCAAGACCGGAACGCCGGAATGGATTCAGGCCAATGACGTACTGACCTTCGCAAGCCGCAAGTGAGATGGACCCTCACAGCCATTTCAGGCAGAGTGACTTCACGAAACCCAAAGGACGAGACCCGATGACATTCCGTTT
>JBIIGF010000144.1:0-5508 GCA_044236665.1 Aestuariivirga sp.
TGTGAAATACTTCCTGCTGCTGCCCAAGCCCACCGACGTGGGCAGCGACCTCGACATGCAGCAATGGGCGCAGATCCTGCGCTCCGTGTCCGGCCACCGCTCGTACCGCTGGTTCTATCACGACTCCCACTACCGGCCGTGGCTCATCGCGGAATTCCTGATCCTGCGGGAGGAGATGCCGCGTTCCCTCATCTTCTCCTACAGCTGGCTCGACCGGTCGCTGGCGGGCCTTTCCCATCTCTATGGCCGCAGCTCTGCGTGCCACACGCAGGCCAACGAGACCTATGAGCGCCTCCGGGCCGCCAGGATGGAGCAGATCTTCCAATCGGGCCTGCACGAATTCCTGCAGGACTTCATCGCCGCCAACACCAGGCTTTCGGCGTCGATCGCCAGCCAGTACAACTTTCCCTGAGCCCCATGCGCCTCTCGATCCGTCACGAAACCCATTACGACTATGAAACGCCGCTCAGCTATTCGGCGCAAAGGCTGCATCTCTGGCCCGCCGACTTTGACGCGCAGACATGCATCTCATGGTCGGTCGCGGCGCCAGGCTTCGACCGTGCCCTCGCCTATACGGATGGTTTCGGCAACAAGGTGCACATGATCACCTTCGGCGATATCAAAGGCCCCGTCAGCATCGTGGCGGAAGGTGTGGTAGACGTGACGGATGCGGCGGGCGTGGTGAAGGGGCTCGCCTGCGCGGCACCCGATGCCGTGTTCCTGCGCCAGACCAGGGCCACCACCGCCAACGCGGCACTCCGCGCGCTTGCCGAGCGGAGCTTCTCGGGCAAGCCCGTTCTCGGCGGGCTGCATGCGCTGATGGCCGGCATTCATGGGCATGTGGCTTACGAAGTGGGCGCAACCCATGCACACACCACCGCCGCCGAAGCCTATGCCGAGCGCAAGGGCGTTTGCCAGGACCACGCCCATGTCTTCGTGGCGGCGGCCCGCGCGGCGGGCGTTCCGGCGCGCTATGTCACGGGCTATCTCGTCACCGGTCAGGGTGCCTCCGCAACCGCCGCCCATGCCTGGGCGGAGGCCCTGGTGCCGGACCTTGGCTGGGTGGGATTCGACCCCGCCAACGCCACCTGCCCGACCGATCATTATGTGCGGGTTGCGGCAGGGCTTGACGCAGCCGGCGTTGCCCCCGTTCGCGGCACGCGGCGCGGCGGCGAAGGTGAGCGGATGAGGGTTGAAGTCCGCGTCGGGATCGCCCAACAGTAATCAATCGGAAACGCGTGGAATGCCGGAATGACTTACTGCGTCGGACTGCTGCTTGACGAGGGGCTGGTGATGGCCGCCGACACCCGCACCAATGCGGGCGTCGACAATGTCGGCAAGTTCAAGAAGCTGTTCACATGGGAAAAGCGGGGCCAGGCGGTCTTCGTCCTGCTGACGGCGGGCAACCTGGCCATCACCCAGGCGGTTGTGAGCATGCTGAGCGAGGGCACGCAGGCGAAACCGAAGGGCAAGGGCGATGCCGGAAACCTGTTTGCCGCCAGAACCATGTTCCAGGCGGCGCGCATCGTCGGCCGTGCGGTGCGCGAGGTGAAGGCCATCGACGGCGACTTCCTGCACGCCAACGGCGATGCCTTCGCGGCCAGTTTCATTTTCGGCGGCCAGATCGGAAAGGAACGCCCGCGCCTGTTCAACATCTATGCCGCCGGAAACTTCATCGAAGCCACCGCCGACACGCCCTTCTTCCAGATCGGCGAGCACAAATACGGAAAGCCCATCCTCGACCGCGTGGCACGCAACGACATGAAGCTCGGCGACGCCGCCAAGATGGCGCTGCTCTCCTTCGATTCCACCTTGCGCTCCAACCTCAGCGTCGGCATGCCCATCGATCTTCTGACCTATGAGACGGGTGCGCTGAAGATCGAGCACACCAAGCGCATCGGGCTGGATGACCCCTATTTCAAGATGCTCTCCAGCGAATGGTCGAAGGCGTTGCGCACCGCCTTCATGAATATCGAGGCGCTCGACATCTAGGAGCATTATGTGTTTTGGCGTAGCCGCCTCATTCCCCCTCCCCCTTGTGGGGAGGGCCGGGGTGGGGGTCGGATGGTGTCTGACCAAACAACTACATGGCCATAAGATCATGGGGCGTAGCAACCCCCACCCTTGATCCCTCCCCACAAGGGGAGGGAAACTCGAGCGTAGGTCAATCAAACAACATTTCGCTCTGGGAGCAGGACGCGGTGATCGGGCGGCAAGGTGAAGCCTGCTCAGATGCAGATCGCTGAGAAGAAACGGGCCCCGCGCCGGGGCTAGGGAATTTCGACGGTCAAACGCGCAAAGGGACCGTGAACGAGCAGGTCAGATGTGCCATCCCTGCTGAACTCTCCGTTGGTCTTGATGTCAGATCGATCAGCCATCAGGCCGCTGAACTGTGCCGCGCGGTAGCCAATCGTCAGGTCGGCGTCATCCCCCACTCCGAACGATACGCCAGCCATTGCGTCGACGTTCCAGATCGTCCTGCTGTCGCTCCAGTGTGTCAGTTCGAAGTCCGCACCATCATATCGATAACTCGATTCCATGTTTCCAAGCAGAGCCGAGCCCGATGCCGCACCAATCAGCGAGAGATTTGCTGCGGGCAACGGAACGAGAATATCGACGCCGATCCGCGGCCCGATTGCGTAGACATCATCATCGAATTCACCCGTCGCCTTCCTGAATGGGACGTCAGCAGACCAACCAGCCTCGGACGCTGAATGCAAGCCGCGCAAGCCACCGAAGATCCGGGTTTTCAGGCCGCCAATGTCTTGCGGACGATAGCCAATTTCGAGATCGACCGTCTGAAGACTGGTCTTCTGCGCCGCTTCTGCCTCATCGCCGCTGGAGGAGTCTTCGCCCAGAAACACTGCGGACACGCCAACTTTGTAATCCCAGTCACTGTTGAGGCGCTGACCAAGCTCAAACCGGCCTTGCCCGCCCCAATCACCGGGATGCAGCGGGTTCAAGTCGCCAAGTTTCAGGCTATCCTCGTCGAAACTGATGTTTGAAGGGCTTGCGTCAAAGAAAATGCCGCCCTCAAAGCTGATGAAGGACGAAGGGAAGTCAAGGTTGTGTCCAGGCTCAACGTCGGCTGCCCGCGCGAATTCAACCTGCGCAGCAAAACTGACAATCGCCGTCGTTACCAGAAGAAACTTTCTCATCGGATTCCCCTGCAAGACGGGCTAAACCAAATGGCCGGTCACGTAAACCTTGAAGTGCGGCGGCAGATGCAGCTTTTGGTGGCAGAAGGCAACCGGCGGAGGCCTGACAATTGGTTTCGCGAGGGCAGCTGCGGAGACGGAACATGTATTGGGGAATTCAGCAATAATGTCACAACCGCTGCCTCAGAAGCCATTGATCAGACAACTGAAGCCCACAATGGAAGCTCTCGGGGTGGTCCTGTCGTTCATCTGCAGATCACCGCCCTATGCCGAGTTCCGTGCGGCAAAAATCATCAAGGCGGTACAGCATCAACTCTCCACCGGATGTCACGTCTGCCTGATCGAGGATGAAAGGCTCGTCGCCTATGCGGGATGGTTGCCCGTGGATGAGACTGAAGCGGAGCGGTGGATTGAAGTTGACATCAACTTACACCCGGTTCCGTCGGCCATGACCGACGCCGCCGCGCTGACGATCGTGTCTGTCCGGAGTTCGAGGGAAATCCCACAGCTCATTCGCGCTTGCCGGCAGCAGGCCAGTCAAGGGAAGATCTATTTCAAGAGGAACTACGCAGGCGGGCGCGTGAGGAAGTCCAGGGTGAGGGACCGGAAACAACCCGGATCTTGACCACCTGTTCCGCCCGCTAATCCGACAGCGCCGCCAGCCAGCGCGCAAGCGCGGGCACCAGCAGCATCGACAACAGCGCCGCAATCAGCATCAGCAGTGCCAGAACCACGCCCGCCTCCGCCACCGCTGGCATGGAGGATGCCGCCAGCGGCGCCACGGCCCCCGCCAGGGTGACAGGCGCCAGCAGCGCGGCGCGCAGTGGCAGTGCCGCCGCCGGAGGGCCGACGAGACGCCGCGCCACCTGCATGGAGGAGGCGATCAGCACCGCCAGCACAGCGCTGCCGCCCGCCAGCATCGCCGCATTGAGGCTGATGCCGAGCATCACCGTCACGGCGGCCGAAATGGTCATGAAGGCGATGGCGGGCGCCAGCACCAGGATGAGGCCGAGCGGGCTCCGCAGCCCCGCCACCACGAGGAACAGCGCGGCGGCGGCGGCCGTGGCCAGCGCCAGCAGCGTTTCATGATGGATCATCTGATTGCGGACCAGCGATACGACAGGCCCTCCCGCCGCTTCAGGCACGGCACGTTTGACAGCGGCAGCGAAGGACAGTTCACCCATGCCGCTGCGTGGCATCACCTCGATCCGCCATATGCCCTCCGGCGAAACGAAACGGCGGAGCAGGTTGGGGTCAAGGTCGGTAACAGTGGGCTCAGGCAGGGAGGCCAGTTTCTGCACCCGCGCCGAGACTGCCCCGAGCCCGCCGAACAGCGCACGTTCGAGGCCCGCCACACGCGCGGCAGAGAGTGGCTGAGCATTGGCAAACAGCAGCACGGCGCGGCGCAGGCGCATGGCTGCATCGCGCAACTCGGGCGAGGTCACGACGCCATTGGCGATGCTCGCAAGTTTGTCCTGCAGGTCCTCGAAGGCCCTCTCCACCTCGCTGTCACCGATGGCGGGCGGGCTGGCGGGTTCGAACGGGGTTACGTCCTGAAGCCTTCGCAACTCGGTAATCTTGGCACCGGCCCCGGGGGGCAGGAACTGCGTGGCGGTGCGGATCGCGCCCACCTCCGGCAGGTTCGACAGCCGGGAGACGATGTCCGCCATATCTCCCGGTGCCGCGAGGATGTGGACGGCACCGCGCGCATCAGGCGTTTCCAGATTGGGCGGCGCAGAGGGCAACTGGCGCTCGCCAAAGCGCACCGCCGGCAGGAAGACCGCCGAGAACACCGCGGCCGCCAGAATGATCATGGCGACGGCATCGAGCGCATGGCCGGCGGCGGGGGCATCACTTTCGCCCAGCACGGCATCGAGCCAGCGCGGCGCGGCCTCCGGCTGGCGCGATGCCAACAGGGCCAGGGCCGCCGGAACAAGGATGAGCGAGACCACGAAGGTCACGGCGCAACCGGCCAGCGCAATGACGGCGAACTGGCTCATGGAGGGAAGCTGGCGCAGCAGCCACGCCACCCAGACAACTGCGAACAGCAACAGGATAATGGCGATGAAGCCGCCATGCCGGTGCTGGGCCAGCATCACGGCCTGCAGCGGCGCCAGCCCGCGGGCGCGGCCCTGCGCATAGGCCAGCGCCTGTATGCCGCCCGCCACAACGGCAGGTGCCAGCACGGCAAGTGCGAAAGACCATGTCGCGCCGTCGAGCGGACCGCCGAGCAGCGTTGCCACGGCCCCCGCCGCCGAAAGCGTGACAGCCCCCCCAAGCATGATGGCCGTGGCCTGGCGGATCGAGCCGAGGATTACCAGCAGCAGGATGAAGGTGAGCCCGACTGACA
>JBIIGF010000145.1:0-5443 GCA_044236665.1 Aestuariivirga sp.
CGAGGTGCTGGAATGCCAGGCAGCCCTCGAAGCGGCGGAGGCCAATGCGCAGGACACCGAATATCCAATGGTGCTGAAGCGCGATGTGCTGGCCCAGCACATCATGTGCCGCGCCTGCGCGGGGCCGTTCCAACCGGATGATCTCTTTGCCGAAGTCTCCTCCGCCTGGACCTACCGCAACCTGACACGCCAGGACTTCGACGATGCCGTGGAATTCGTGGCGACCGGCGGCTATGCGCTGAAGGCCTATGAGCGCTATGCAAAGCTGAAGCGGCAGGCCGATGGCAGCCTGCGCCTCAGCCACCCGCGCCTTGCCATGACCTACCGCCTCAACATGGGCACCATCATCGAAGACGAGATGCTGAAGGTGCGGCTTGCCCATGTGAAGCGGAGGCTGGGCAAGCGCGTGGTGATCGGCGGGCGCGTGCTGGGCGAGGCGGAGGAATGGTTCCTCAGCCAATTGACCCTCGGCGCGACGTTCCTCTTCGCGGGCGAGGTGCTGCGTTTCGAGGGGCTTGATGAGTTCGGCGCACTTGCAACACGCTCCACGGCGCGCGAGCCGATGGTGCCTTCCTATCAGGGCGGCAAGTTTCCGCTCTCCACCTATTTGGCCGAACGGGTGCGCGCCATGCTGGCCGACCCCAGCCAGTGGAATGGCCTGCCGCCGCAGGTCAAGGCCTGGCTCTCGCTGCAGCGCTTCCGCTCGGTCGTTCCGAAGGCGGGCCAGATGCTGGTCGAAACCTTCCCGCGCGCCGAGAAGCACTACATGGTCTGCTATCCCTTCGAGGGCCGCCTCGCGCACCAGACGCTCGGCATGCTGCTGACCAGACGGCTGGAGCGCGCTGGCCTCCAGCCCCTGGGCTTCGTGGCATCTGAATATGCGCTGGTGATCTGGATGGTGCGCGATCTCTCGCTGTCGGTGTCGGCGGGCCGCCTCGCGCTCGGCCGCCTGTTCGACGAGGACATGATGGGAGACGACCTCGAAGCCTGGCTCGCGGAATCGATGCTGATGAAGCGCACCTTCCGCAATGCCGCGATCATCGCAGGCCTCATCGAGCGCCGCCAGCCCGGCAAGGAGAAGACCACGCGCCAGATGACGGTGAACACCGACCTGATCTATGATGTTCTGCGCACCCACCAGCCCGATCACATCCTGCTGCGCGCCGCGTGGGATGATGCGGCCGAAGGCCTGATCGATGCGGCGCGCCTATCGGCCATGCTGCGGCGCATCCGCGGGCAGATCGTCCACCGGGCGCTCGATACGGTCTCGCCGCTGGCGGTCCCCGTGCTGTTGGAGATCGGCCGCGAATCAGTTAGCGGCGAGGGCCATGATGCCCTTCTCGCCGAAGCCGCGGATGCCCTCATCGACGAGGCCATGCGGCTTGTCTAGATCGCAACGCATTCACCTCTCCGGCGTGGACTTCATTCCGGCACTCTCAGGCGCACTCTATGCGCCGGAGTTCCGCGCCCTGCTGGTTGCCGACCTGCATCTCGAGAAGGGAACGAGCCTTGCAAGGCGCGGCGTTCACCTGCCGCCCTACGACACGCGCCAATCGCTGCTGCAGTTGCAGGCCGCGATCACGGAGGCAAAGCCCGAGCGGCTGATCTTTCTTGGCGACAGTTTCCACGACCAGGGTGCCCGCACGCGCATTGACGCAAGCGACCTCGCCCTGCTCCGCACGATCAGCGCGTCAGCCGATACGACATGGATCACCGGCAATCATGACCCCGCGCCGCCCGATGATGTGGGCGGCAGGATCGTCAGCGAAATGGCGCTGGGCCCGGTCACGCTGCGCCATGAGCCAAAGCCGCTGGCCAACGGGGAAGCGGAAGTCGCCGGACATCTGCATCCGGCCGCCGCCATTCACGCGCGCGGCCGCCGCATCCGCTGCCGCTGTTTCATCGCCGACCAGCGCCGCATCATCATGCCGGCCTTCGGCAGCTACACGGGCGCGCTCAGCGTGCGTTCCGATGCCATTGCCGGCCTGTTCGGCGATTTTCATGTGTGGATGATCGGGGCGAAAGCCATCCACCGCTTTCCAGCGTCAGAGGTCAGATAAGCAGAACCGCCACGAGCGCCACGACCAGCGACACGACAGCGCCCGCCGTGAGCAGCATGCGGAGCTTGCCGAACCATTGCGGCAGGCGGCCTGCCTCGACGCTCGTCACATCCCACAACGCCTGCATCAGGAAGCCCGCGATCAGCAGCGCCAGCGCCGGTATCGCCGCAAGGAACACCGCCGCAAGCCCGGCAAGCGAGCCCAGCACACTGGCCGAAAACTCGAGGCCCTGACGGCGCGCATCGAAAGGCCCGAGCGCCGTGCCCCAGCGCACGCCGCCGAGGAACGACAGGATGATCGCGCCATAGACGATGATGAGCCGCAGGCCCGTCTCACTTGTCAAAAGCGGGAGGGGCAGCCACTGCGCCGCTGCGCCCGCAGCAAAGGGAATGAGCCCGGCGAGGCCGAGCAGGAGGGCTGAAGCGGGAATCCGCGCGTGTGGCTGCTGTTCGCTCATGCCGCTATTTGGCAACTCCGCCGGGGCGAAGCAAGGCCCCGCCGTTTCAGACGCGCGGCGTCCGCCAGGCGGAGGTGAGCGAGGATTGCTTCACCTTGTCGCCCGTGTCCTGCACATCCCAGTCCGGCGCGCTCACGGCCACAGTGTTGGCGTCTTGATTGGCTGGCTTCGGCTTCCAGGCCTTGAGCAGCGTGCCGAGCGCGGTCAGTTGTTCAGCCGAGAGCGACTTGCCAAGTGCTGAGGCGCGCATGCGGGCATCGGCCTCGCCCTGCCGGGCGGCCAGCGAATACCAGAAATAGGCTTCCGCTGCATTGGCCCTGGTGCCAAGCCCGCGCTCGTAGAGGATGGCGGTGTTGAACTGACTGTCACGGAAGCCCTGTTCCGCCGCGGCCTTGAACCAGCGGAAGGCCTTGGCGTAGTCGGCTGGTCCGGCCTGGGTGCCCGCCGCAATCACTGCCGCATTGTGCATGGCCTTGAGATTTCCAAGCATGGCGGCGCGCTCATACCAGGCCTCCGCCGCCGCGAGGTTCTTCGCAACGCCGCGGCCAAGCTCGTAAAGCGTGGCAAGCCGGTACTGTGCGGGCGCCAGCCCCTGTTCGGCCGCAAGGCCATACCAATAGGCAGCCCGGGCCATGTCCTGCGCCACGCCCTGGCCCTCCAGATAGCGCCCGGCGATGATGAACTGGGCAACGGGATTGCCCTCAGCCGCCGCCGCCCGCAGGCTCTCGCTTCCGAGGCCGGGTGGCGGCATTTCCGCCGACCGGGTGCTTGCCACGTCCTTGACCGTCACGGGGCCCGTGACGATCCCGTCAGCCGGAACGCCGAGGAAACCTGTCTTTCCGGCAGCAGGTGGCGTGGCCGGACGTTCGATGGCGGCAGGCTCACTGCCGGGAAGCCGGGGCTTCACATAGTTCTTGTAGGCAAGGAATGATGCCGCCACCAGCAGCACCAGCCCTGCATAGATCAGCCGCTTGCGGCTGCCCGAACGCGCCGCGCCATCTTTCACAGGCGGCGCTTCGGCCTCCGTCGTGGCCCGCCTGCGGCTGGCGAGTGCGGCGAGCAGGCTGCGCTTTTCCGGTTCCGTCTGCTCGTGAACGGCATATTCCGCCCGCAGGGCGGAGGGCCTGCTGGCGGCTGCCTGCGCCGCACGCCGCGCCGCTGCGATGAAGTCTTCACCGGCACTCAGGGGCGACGGCGAGCGCCCGGCACTCTCGATGATCTCGGCAACCGACGGCTCGGGCGCGAATACCGCTTCGGCGGATCCGGAAAAGGCTTCCGGCGTTTCCGCCAGAGCCTCGCGCGGCACAGGCTCATGGCGGGCCTGCGGCCTGCGCTCCAGTTCGGAAATCTTGGCGACGATCTCGGCCAGCGTCTGATGAACGGCTTCCAGCGTTTCCTGATTTCGCCGCTCGGACAGGCTGGCCGTCTCGCGCACGGCCCGCAGGCCATCTTCCAGCGCCTGCAACTCCGGCGAGGGCGCTGCCGCCTGCTGCGGCAGCAACCTTTCGATGGCACGGCTCGCGGCCTCCTCCGCCATCTGGCTGGCGGAAAGATTGCTCCGCTCGGCCGACTCGCAGAGCTGGCGGATGGCCCTTTCCATGGTCTGCAGGCTGGCGAGTTGCGCCTCGGCCTGCCCAACCCGCTCGCTCACCGCCGTGATGCTCTCCTCGAGCCGCCTGACGGTGTGGTGGTCCGCCTGACCGCGCAGCGCCTCGGTCATGCGGGCATCAAGCTCGGCCATGCGCTTTTCGAGTTGACCCGCCTGCGGCATGGCACGGGTGCTCAATACCACCTCGTCCAGCCTGCGGCTGATGGCGCCGAGGCGCTTGTCCATCTCCGTCAGCGGGCGCATGTCCTGGCCCTGGGCGACACGCGTCGACAGCTGCTCAAGGGCAACCTGCAGCGCCTGGATGTCCCGGTCTCCGCCGGGCTCCTGCCTGTACGTGTCGAAGCGCCGGGCAAGGCCGGCGACGTCGCCGCGCAGGCTGGCGATTTCCGCCATGACCGGCAGCTGCTTCTCCTGTTCGGCGGCAGCCGCCGCGCCGATGGCGCTCATCAGCCGGGATTCAAGGTCGCGCATTTCGCCGCGCGCCGCCGTGAGGGTGGATGACTGGGCCTGGGCTGCGGCATGCTCGGCCGCCGCACGCACGCTGTCCAGCCGCTCCGCGAAGCTGGTTTCGGTGTGCTGCATGCGGCCGAGGATTTCGGCAAGCCGCGAATCGAGGCCCGACAAGGCAGGCATGGCGCGCAGCAGATCATCGCCATTGATCGGTGCGGGCGCCAGCGCCCGGTTCGCGATGACGGAGAGCCGGTCCTGAACCGCCGAGAGCTGCTCGCGGCTGCGCCGTTCGCTCACCTCGATATGGGAGATGACATTGCGCAGCGCGGATTCAAGCGCGGTATAGCCCGGAACATCCTCCGGACGCTCTGGCAGCGCTGGGCGCCCCAGCGTGGAGATCTGACGGCTGAGCAGGGAGAGCCGGTCGTTGACGGCGGAGAAGGCCTCCACCGCCTGGCGTTCATTGTCGTCGATCCGGTTGAGAACGCGCGCCATGGCCTGGTGCTGGTCATCGGCGCGGCGGGCTTCCTCATAAGGCTTGACCACCGCCGACTGACGCTCCTTCTGGGCGAGATCCGCCAGTTGCTGGGCAATCTCGTGAAGGCGCAGCGCATTGTCGTCCTTGCGCGGTTCGGCTGCGGCACGGGGCTTTTCGGCCCTGGGGCTTTCGGTCGTGAAGGTCACGGGCATGTCCGGGCGGAGGGTGTCTTCGGCCTGCGAGAGGCCCAGCATATGCTCGTTCTGGTCGAGAATCACGCCATTTAGCCATTCCCCAAGCGTCATTCCGGCGCGGCGCGCGGCATGCTTTGCCGCTTCGCGCACCTCGGGCTCAATGCCCTTGACGCTCCAGGGGATGCCAGGTTTCAT
>JBIIGF010000146.1:0-5423 GCA_044236665.1 Aestuariivirga sp.
ATCCTCGATCAGGATTAACGCGTTCTGGATCAGCCCGGCCTGACGCGAGCCCCGGTTACTCCTGGAGCATTATGCGTTTTGACGTACCCGCCTCATTCCCCCTCCCCCTTGTGGGGAGGGCCGGGGTGGGGGTCGAATGATGTCTGACCAAACAGTTCAAATAGCCATAAGACCTCAGGGCGGAGCGACCCCCACCCTTGATGCCTGCCCACAAGGGGGAGGGAAACTTGAGCGCAGGTCAATCAAACATCATTTCGCTCTAGCCCCCGGCGCAGGCGAAGGCTTCGGCTCAACCTCCTCAAGGTCGGCCTCATCGACATGGAAGCTGTGCAGGATGCGGTGGAAGACAGGAGCCAGCATTAATCCCGCAAGGCCAAGCAGCATGAAGCCGGACACGATGGCATAGAGCGCGGCGAAGATCTTGCCGCCATCGGTCACCAGCGGGCTGAGCGGCCCCATGCCCGACAGGATCATGGCGGCATTGGCGAAGGCATCGACCGCCCCCATGCCTTCAAAGTAAACATAACCAAGGGAACCGGTCAGCAGTGACAGCGCCACGATGATGAGGGACCACAGCACATTGCGCGTAACCCGGCTGTAGAAGACCACCGGACTGGCCACCGGTTGCCTGCGGTTCTCGAACGTCACCAGCCTTCGCATGTCATCACCCCCTGAGGGCCCCAAGCTGCCGTCATTTTTGATCCGCCGCAAGGCGGGAACCGTTTGAGGGCTGCAATGTTGAAACCAGTCAAGGAGGTTCAACATGAAGCGCTTGAATCACAATGCCCGCCTGCTCGTCACCGATGGTGGCCGGGCGACCGTGTTCCGCAATGCCGGCCAGGCCGGAAAGCCGCAGCTTGAGGAATTCAGGGTCTACCACCAGGACAATCCACCGACCCGCGAGCAGGGCGTGGACAAGCCGCCTCGCGTCAACAGTGCGCAGGGTGCCCGCTCCAGCATCGCGCAGACCGACCTGCACCAGCAGGCCGAAGACCGCTTCATCGCAAGGATCGCCGCCGACATGGACGCGGACCTGAAGGCGGGTGAATTCGCCGAACTGATCGTGGTGGCGCCACCCGTGGCACTCGGTGTCTACCGCAAGGCGGCCTCGGCCCCGCTCCGCAAGGCAACGCTGATGGAGATCAACAAGGACCTGACGAAGCATGCTGCCGCCGATGTGGCAGACATCGTGGTCAAGGCGCTTGAAGGCGGCTGAGGCCTCGGCTAACGGAAGGCCATGGCAAGCAAGACCTCGAAGACATCATCCGGAGCGGCCACGGCCAAGACCCACGACCTGTTCGTCACCAGGCTTTACCGGGCCGACAGGATCGCGCCGCAGAAACTGACCAACGCGATTGAGGCGTTGTGCATGTCGCTCGCGGTGGATGACACCGCAGGGCTCAAGTGGTGCGAGAAGCACGGCTATCCGGGCTATACGTCCTATGCCTCGCTGAACGACCTGCCGTGGCGCTTCCCGGAATTCGCACGGCTGGTGAAGCTGATCGACAAGCATTGCCTCGCCTATGCGAAGGAACTCCACTGGGACCTGCGCGGAACGAAGCCGCGGGTTGATTCGCTGTGGGTCAACGTGATGCCGGAGGGTGGCTCGCACACATCGCACATCCACCCCAATTCGGTGATCAGCGGTACCTTCTATGTGGCCGTGCCGCCGGGAGCGGGCCCCATCGTCTATGAGGACCCGCGCCTTGGCCTCATGATGGCAGCGCCCCCGCGCAAGGCCGACCTGCCGCAGCACTTCAAGCCGCATGTCTCCTTCCGGCCGGAAGTTGGCACACTGATGCTGTGGGAAAGCTGGCTGCGCCACGAAGTGCCGCTGAACCGCGCCGAGGGATACCGTATCAGCGTCAGCTTCAACTACGTGCTGGCGTAACGCCGAACGCTGCGGCCGGCTGATACCGGTTGGTCCTTGTTCCCGTCATGGCCCGGCGTGACCGGGCCATCTTTTTTCATGGCGGCAAGAACGGATACGCGGGCCAAGCCCGCGTATGATGAAGAAGATCAGCGGGAGTATCCTCAGCCGAACATGCGGTCGCCGAGCTGGTCGGCGATCTGCTGGCCCTTGAGGATTGCATGATCGGCCGCCGCGGTCTCATCCGAGAAGCGGTCGGCGCGGATGAAACGGTGCTCGCGCGCGACGCCGTCCACGGTCTTGCTGATCGTCCCGCAGGTCTGCCACTGACCGCCTTCCTTGTATGGCGTGGCGGCGATCACATAGCCGTTGTGCTCGATCTGCTTCTTGGGCTTCGAAGCTGCCGCCTCGCCCGAGGAGCCGCCGCCGAAGAGCTTTTTCAGAAATGACATGGACTGCGACCTCCCGGCTCTAGTTGTCGAGGAAGCTGCGGAGCTTGCGGCTGCGGCTCGGGTGCTTCAGCTTTCTCAGCGCCTTGGCTTCGATCTGGCGGATGCGCTCGCGCGTGACCGAGAACTGCTGGCCCACTTCCTCCAGCGTGTGATCGGTGTTCATGCCGATGCCGAAGCGCATGCGCAGCACGCGTTCCTCGCGCGGCGTCAGCGAGGCCAGAACCCGCGTCGTCGTCTCGCGCAGATTGGCCTGGATGGCGGCATCGATCGGCAGGATGGCGTTCTTGTCCTCGATGAAGTCGCCGAGGTGTGAATCCTCCTCGTCGCCCACCGGGGTTTCGAGCGAGATCGGCTCCTTGGCGATCTTCATCACCTTGCGCACTTTTTCGAGCGGCATGGAGAGCTTGTCGGCCAGTTCTTCCGGCGTCGGCTCGCGGCCGATCTCGTGCATCATCTGGCGCGAGGTGCGCACGATCTTGTTGATCGTCTCGATCATGTGCACCGGAATGCGGATGGTGCGCGCCTGATCGGCGATCGAACGCGTGATGGCCTGCCGGATCCACCAGGTGGCGTAGGTCGAGAACTTGTAGCCGCGGCGGTATTCGAACTTGTCCACCGCCTTCATCAGGCCGATGTTGCCTTCCTGGATGAGGTCGAGGAACTGCAGGCCGCGGTTGGTGTATTTCTTGGCGATGGAAATGACGAGGCGGAGGTTCGCCTCCACCATTTCCTTCTTGGCGATCCTGGCCTCGCGCTCGCCCTTCTGCACCATGGCGACGATGCGGCGGTATTCCGGGATCTGAAGGCCCGTTGCGGTGGCGAGTTCGAAGATCTCGTCGCGGATGACCTTGATCGAGTCCTTCTCGTCGTTCACGAACTTCTTCCAGCCGAACTTGGTGAGGCGGCCCACCCGCTTCAGCCAATCGGGGTCCAGCTCGTTGTGCTGGTATTCCTTGAGGAATTCAGGCCGCGGAACCTTGTAGGTTTCAGCCAAGCGCATGAGGCGGCCCTCAAGCGCGTTCAAACGCTTGTTGATGTCATAGAGCTGCTCAACCAGCGCCTCGATGCGGGCATTGTTGAGGGAGAGCGACTTCACCTCCGCCACGATCTCCTCGCGCAGCTTCTTGTAGCGGCGTTCCTGCGAGGGGGTGAGTTCGGTGCCCTCCGCCACTTCCTGGTCCTGAAGCTTGCGCAGCGACTTGTAGCTCTTGGCGATGTTGTCGAAGATTTCGAGAACCTTGGGCTTCAGCTCCGCTTCCATGGCCGAGAGCGACACGCCGAGGTCATCGCCCTCGTCCTCGTCATCTTCCTCGATCTGCGGCTTTTCGAAGTCCTCCGGAGACAGCACATCGCCGAATTCGTCATCGGCCGACGGGCGGCGGATGGCAGCGGCGGCGCGCTTGGCCTCGGCGCGCTTGGCCTCGGCCTTCTTCTTCACCTCTTCCTTGGGCGGAACATAGGGCGCGGGCGTCTGCACCGGGCCCTGCTTCTTGGCGTCGGGGCCGGCATAGGTCGCTTCGAGATCGATGATGTCGCGCAGGAGGATCTTGCCCTCGTTCAACTCGTCGCGCCAGATGATGATGGCCTGGAAGGTGAGCGGGCTTTCGCACAGGCCCGCGATCATCGCTTCGCGGCCAGCCTCGATGCGCTTGGCGATGGCGATTTCGCCCTCGCGCGAGAGCAGTTCCACCTGCCCCATTTCGCGCAGATACATGCGGACCGGATCATCGGTACGGTCGGCGGGAAGCTTGGCGGCCTCCACCTTGATGAGCGCCGTCTCGGTCGACTCGCCCTCGGCCTCGGCCTCCACCTTGGCGGCGAGGTTCTCGGATTCCTCTTCCGACTCGACGACGTTGATGCCCATGTCATTGAGCATCGCCATGATGTCTTCGATCTGCTCGGGGCTCGTCTCCTCGGAGGGGAGGACCGAGTTCAGTTCATCCAGCGTCACGTAGCCGCGCGCCTTGGCGGACTTGATCATCCGCTTGACGGCGGCATCCGACAGGTCAAGGATGGGGGAGTCAGAACCGTCGCCGCCCTGGGCCTCAGGGGCCTCGGTATCGTCGCCGTTGGTCTGGGCTTCCTGCTCGTCCGGGGCGGGTGCGCGCACTGGGGCTCGGGCCATGAAACAAGTCCTTGATCTCAAAAGGCTGGGTGGGGTGCCCGCCTTAGCAGCGTTGTGATTCGGGGTCAAAAACTAGAATCGCGGCGTTAAGCGCCACTTAACCCAATCTTGAGCCCAAAACCGGTTCAGGCGCCCTTCAGTTTATCGCGTCAGCAGGCCGCCCGCTGGCGGCGCCGAAGCCCTCGATCTGGGCTTCCGACCCCGCATGGGACGACACCTGCTCACGCACCGCCTTGAGCGCGTTCAGCTTTTCCTCCGTCGGATCGGCAGCGAAGGCGGCCTCGGCCGCCCGCAGCTCCCGCTCGAGGGTGACAGTTTTCCGGTGCAGGGCGATCATCTGACGGAGGCCTGTGCGGGCGTCATCTTGCGCAGCCCCGCTCCCAAGGAACCATTCGTTCAGCCGTTTCGCCTGGGATTCCAGCCGGTCCAGCAACGGACCTGATCCCGTTTGTGACAAATGGCCCCTCAGATCCATTCCGTCAAGGCCGGAACCAAGGGCTGCGGCGTCAATGATTTTCGCCCGCAGCGCGTCAAGCTCGCGGCTGGTCATTTCGAGGCCTGCGAAATCGTCGAGGAACTCATGCAGAAGGTCCGGATGGTTGATCAGGGTGAGCACGATCATCCGCTCCCGCCGCTCGGCGCCGGACTGAGAAGTGGGCTCGGCGGCGAGGCGCCGCAACTGTGCGGAGGGCGGCTGCTGCAGGTCCCAGGGCCGCATATTGGGCCGGAAACCGCCCCTCGCTGGAAATCCGCCGGGCTGGCGGCGGCCTGCCCCACCCCGCGCCGCCCCTTGCGGGCGGAACAGGGCGCGGATCCGCTCACCAAATTCGGCAAGATAATGCTTTTTCACAACTTCATCAGTTATAGCACTGATTATGCTACGTAAATCTCGTTCGAACTGGGCCCGTCGCTCGGGCGTCGAGCGGTCGTTCTGGGACAAGGCACGCTGCCACAGCATGTCGGAAAGGGGCTGGGC
>JBIIGF010000148.1:0-5412 GCA_044236665.1 Aestuariivirga sp.
ACTTGTGCTGGCACTGGATGTCACAAGTTCCATGAACCAAAGCGTCAAGGGCGGGACCACCCGGCGACAAGCCATGTCCGACGCAGCCGTTGCGTTGGTGACGGCTGTCATGGCGTCTCCTTACGCCAAGGTCGGCTTTGTGGCATTCGCCAACGGCACGATGCGGGTTGATACGAAATTGAAGGATGAGGACTGGCTGGATATTCCGGCAGACATTCCGACCGTGCCGAGCTGTGTCTGGAATGGAAAGGACTGCACCACAACCTATTTCGACTGCATCAAGGATGGAGCGAAGCAGGCGTGCCCGAATACAACATGCAAGATCTGGGATAAGTCGTGCTCGGGGCCGGGTCTTATCAAATGGAACGGCTGCATCAGGCCGCGGACGGGGCATCTGTCCTCCATCGCCTCTCCCACCTCTCCCCCCTACCGCGGCGGCCACATGGGGTGTGGCGGGTACCTCCACGATCTGACCGGCGATCCGAAACTGGCGAAGCAGCGCGCCAAGTCTCTGAGTGGGGGGGGCGATACATATATTCCGTCAGGACTGTTGTGGGCGTGGAACCTGCTGGAGCCCGAAGCCCCCTTCACCACCGCGATGACGCTGGATGACATCAGCAGTAAAGGTGGGCGTAAGGCCGTTGTGCTGATGACCGACGGTGCCAATACCATGGCTGTGGCGCCTGCCACTTCACTCGATACTCAATCTGTTACGTCGGTTCTCGACAAGGCCGGCAATTTGATCGATGCCGCTGGAAAAAAGCAGAGCGATGAGGACACGCGTGCCTTGTGCACCAACATCAAGAATGCCGGTATCACGCTCTTCACGGTGGCTCTCGACATCGACGATGAGGACGCGGTGAAGATGCTGGCCGAATGTGCAAGCGACGCCGACAAGGCGTTTGATGTGACCACGGCCCAGGAAGTCCAGGACGCGTTCGGGCGCATCGGCCAGCAACTGCTGACGTTGCGCATCATGAAGTGATCACCTGTGCCGGCTTCCGGCCCTGCCGCAGGGCTTCGCCGGTTACGATCGCGCAGGCCAGCGCCACGTTGAGGGAGCGGAAGCCCGGCAGCATGGGGATGGTGATCCGCGCCTCCACCGTCTGGTGTACCGCTTCCGGCACGCCCGAGCTTTCCCGGCCCATCAGGATTATGTCATCGGGGGCGAAGGCGAAATCCCAGTAGGGCAGGGTGGCCCTGGTGGTCAGCAGCACCGCCCGCCGCCCGCCCGTGGCGGCCCGGAAGGCGGCCCAGGAATCATCCCGGATAAGGGCCGCCCGGTCGAGGTAGTCCATCCCGGCGCGGCGGAAGGCCGTATCCGTCAGGACAAAGCCGGCGGGTTCGATGATCCGGCAGGTGAGGCCGAAACAGGCGCACATTCTGAGGATGGTGGCCGCGTTGGGCGCGATGTCGGGCTGGTACAGGGCGATTTCAGGCATGATTCCACCTCCTTAACCGGTTTCCAGCCAGTCCAACACTTCATGCGGAGTGCGACATTTGAAGGCTAGACTTCTCAAAAGCGCAATGCCAAAAGGCCCTCGGGTTTGAGAGCCGGGGACCGCCTTTCCGTACCCTCCTTACGGCCAGGCGCGGCAACAAAAGGGAATAGACACGTGTCTACAGCGGAACATGCGGAAACGAACCGCCGCGATTTTCTCTATATCGCGACCGGTGCCGTGGGTGCCGTCGGCGCTGCGCTGGCGGTTTGGCCGTTTATCAATCAGATGAATCCGGATGCTTCGGTGCTGGCGCTGGCCTCTGTCGAGGTCGATCTCGCGCCGATCGCCGAGGGCCAGGAAATCACTATCAAGTGGCGCGGCAACCCGGTGTTCGTCCGCCACCGCCTGCCCGTTGAGATCGAGGCCGCCAAGGCCGTCCCGGTCTCTGACCTCAAGGATCCGCTGGCGCGTAATGCCAACCTGCCCGAATCGGACCAGGCGACCGACGTGAACCGCGTGGTGGGCGGCAAGGAGAGTTTCCTCGTCATGATGGGTGTCTGCACCCATCTGGGCTGCGTGCCGATTCCCAATGAGGGCGAGTTCGCCGTGGTCGAGGGCAACACCAAGCATGGCGGCTGGTTCTGCCCCTGCCACGGTTCGCACTACGATACCTCCGGCCGAATCCGCAAAGGCCCGGCGCCACAAAACCTCCCGGTGCCGCAGTATGCCTATCTCTCCGACACCAAGATCCGCATCGGCTAAGTAAGGACCAACTCCAATGAGCGGACACGCCTCCAATTACCAGCCGAAGTCGGCTTTCGCGAAGTGGTTCCACGAGCGCCTTCCCGTCATGGACATGGTGCAGGGCCAGGCGCTGGATTTCCCGACGCCGAAGAACCTGAACTACTGGTGGACCTTCGGCGGCATTCTCGCCGTCATGCTGGTCGTGCAGATCATCACCGGCGTCGTGCTGGTGATGCATTACACCCCGCATGTCAGCATGGCCTTCCAGTCGGTCGAAGGAATCATGCGCGATGTGAATTCGGGCTGGATGATCCGCTATCTCCACGCCAACGGCGCCTCGATGTTCTTCATCGCGGTCTACATTCACATCTTCCGCGGCATGTATTTCGGATCCTACAAGGCGCCCCGTGAAGTGCTTTGGATGATTGGCGTGCTGATTTACCTCGTGATGATGGCCACCGCCTTCATGGGCTACGTGCTGCCTTGGGGCCAGATGAGCTTCTGGGGCGCCAAGGTCATCACCAACCTGTTCTCCGCCATTCCCTTTGTGGGCGATTCGATCACCACGCTGCTGTGGGGCGGATACTCGGTCGACAATCCGACGCTGAACCGGTTCTTCTCGCTGCACTACCTGCTGCCCTTCGTACTGGCTGCCCTCGTCGGCCTCCATATCTGGGCGCTGCATGTTGTCGGCAACAACAACCCGACCGGCGTTTCGGTGAAGGGCTCGCAGGATACGCTGCCCTTCCATCCCTACTACACGATGAAGGATGCCTTCGCGATCGTCATCTTCCTGATGTTCTTCTCGGCCTGGGTGTTCTTCGCGCCCAACTATCTCGGCCATGCCATCAACTATCAGGAAGCCGATCCGCTGGTGACGCCCGCGCACATCGTTCCGGAATGGTATTATCTGCCGTTCTACGCGATCCTGCGCGCTGTGCCGGACAAGCTCGGTGGCGTCATAGCCATGTTCGCCTCAATCCTCATCCTGTTCGCGCTGCCGTGGCTCGATACATCGAAGGTGCGCTCGGGCAACTACCGGCCGCTGTTCAAGGGCTTCTTCTGGATCTTCGTGATCGTGTGCGTGGCGCTCGGCTACCTGGGCTCGAAGCCCGCCGAAGGGCTTTACGTGGTGTTCTCGCGCATCCTGACCGCCTACTACTTCATCCACTTCCTGGTGATCCTGCCGCTGCTCGGCCTGCTTGAGACGCCGAAGCCGCTGCCGTCGTCGATTTCCGATGACGTGCTCGCCAAGAAACATCCGGCCACTGCTGCCGTGCCTGCCGAGTGATCTGGGGGAAACTGACATGACATTGCTCAAGACACTCGCAATCGCGGCAACCGGCCTGATGCTGTCGATCGGTGCCGTTCAGGCGGCCGAGGGGCAGAAGCCCGCCAAGGACATCAGCTTCAGCTTCGAGGGGCCGTTCGGCACCTTCGACCGGGCCCAGTTGCAGCGCGGCTACAAGGTTTACAAGGAAGTGTGCGCCGCATGCCACTCGATGAACTATGTGTCCTTCCGCAACCTCAGCCAGCCGGGCGGCCCGGAATTCTCCGAGGACCAGGTGAAGGCTGTGGCGGCGACTTACACGATGCAGGATGGTCCGAATGAGGCTGGTGAAATGTATGAGCGTGCGGGCCTCCCGTCCGACCGCTTCCCCGCGCCGTTCCCCAATCAGCAGGCGGCGCGCGCAGCCAATGGCGGCGCTTATCCGCCAGATCTGTCGCTCATCACCAAGTATCGCCCCGGTTGGTACGGCACTTTCAACCAGCTGGTGAACGGCATCGGCGGCCCGCAGTATGTCTACTCCGTGCTGACTGGCTACACGCCTGACGACCAGTTGTCGGAAGAGCTCAAGAAGGAACAGCCGGAAGGCAAGCAGTACAACCCCTACTTCGCTAATGGTCACTGGATCGGCATGGCGCAGCCGCTGTCGGACGACCAGGTAACCTATGATGACGGCACCCCCGCAACGGTGGACCAGATGTCGCGTGACGTTTCTGCCTTCCTCGCCTGGGCCGCTGAGCCCAAGATGGAAGAGCGCAAGCGCACCGGCTTCATGGTGATGATCTTCCTCGGCATCCTCGCGCTGCTACTCTATCTCGTGAAGAAGAGGATCTGGGCCGACGCGCATTGATCGTCCGCACATAACACACGCAAAGGCCCGGACATCCGCTCCGGGCCTTTTCGTTTGCGGCACTCTCGTGCATGCTGACAGTAAAGGGGACAAGCACATGACGGAATCGGTTCTGGGCATCATCGGCGGGTCAGGCATCTATGACATCCCGATGGACAATGCCCGGTGGGAGTACATCGCATCGCCATGGGGCGAGGCCTCGGATGCGGTGCGCCGCGGCGAGATCGAGGGCTTGCCCGTCGTGTTCCTGCCCCGCCATGGCCGCGGCCACGTCCACGCGCCCACCACCATCAACTACCGCGCCAACATCGATGTCCTGAAACGGGCAGGGGTGACCGATCTCTATTCGCTGTCGGCGGTCGGCAGCCTCACCGAGAATCTGCCGCCAGGCACCTTCGTGCTGGTGGACCAGTTCATCGACCGCACCTTCGCGCGTGAGAAGAGCTTTTTCGGAACCGGCTGCGTGGGCCATGTGCCCTTTGCCTATCCGATTTCTCCGGCCCTTCAGGATATCGCGGCCAAGGCGCTTGCGGCAGAAGGTATTCTCAACGCGCGCGGTGGTACCTATGTCGTGATGGAGGGGCCGCAGTTCTCCACCATCGCCGAGTCTCATCTGTACCGCTCCTGGGGTGCGTCGGTGATCGGCATGACCAACATGCCGGAGGCCAAGCTGGCGCGGGAGGCCGAGATCTCCTACTGCACCATCGCCATGGTGACCGACTTCGACTGCTGGCACGAGGAGTTCGGCACCGTCGATGTCTCCAAGGTCGTTGCGGTGCTGCAGGCCAATTCCGGTAATGCCAAGCGGCTGGTGAGCCGCCTCGCCAGGGACTTTCCGCGCCAGCACCCGGTGTGCCCGATCGGTTCCGACCGGGCACTCGACCATGCGATTATGACCCAGCCCGACAAACGCGATCCGGTGCTTCTCGGGAAACTCGACGCCGTCGCTGGCCGGGTCCTGAAGGGATAGTCCCGGCGCTGCTACTGCGCCTTCGCCCCATGTGCGGCGGTGGTGCGGCGATAGACCAGTTGCACGAAGGGATGCGACATCAGGCGTTTCTGCTCGGCCCGGTCGAAGGCTTCGTGCT
>JBIIGF010000147.1:0-5412 GCA_044236665.1 Aestuariivirga sp.
GGGCCATGAAACGGGATGTCTCGCAAGATCGTGTATAACTACACCGCCCTCGGGCACCACACGCACGCCCCCCCGGCCACCATCGCACCAAAGCCCGCACTCGACCGTACCGCCAAATTGCAATTGCCAATCATTCGACCTGTTACAAAATGTCGGTCAGACCAGCTTCACCCATTGTATGGATCCGGAATGCAAAGTAAACGAATCATAAATAGACAGGTCGGGGTGAATGTCGTGAAATCAAAGCTGATACTTTTCTTGTTGTCATTCTCATCGCTGTCGTCGGCTGTGCAGGCGAGAGATTTCTCCAACATTTATGTGTTCGGTGACAGCCTTAGCGACGCAGGCACATATGCGGGGGCGTTAAGCCTGCCTCAGGAATACGCGAAATTCACAACCAATCCTGACAATGTTTGGAGTCAAACGCTTGCCGCACGCTATGGCAAGACCATGGATCCTGTCTACTCGACAGGAGACTTCTCGTTTACGCCCGACGAAACGAATAATGGTTTTGCCGTCGGCGGCGCCCGTGTCGCTCTTGAGCCCGGCGTTTTGTCAGGCCCGCTGGCTGCCATGGCTCCATATGTGCCCTCCGTTACAGACCAGGTAGACCAATTCCTTTCGCGTGGGAAGGCCGACAAAAAGGCGCTTTACGCTGTCTGGGCAGGGGCCAATGACATCTTCACCCAGTTCGCGGGTGTGGCTGGCGAAGCCATAGATGTTACAACCGCCCTTGCCAACCTCCAGACAGCGGCAGAGGCCGAGGCTGCGCAGATTGCCCGATTGCAAAATGCCGGAGCCAAGAACATGATCGTCATTGGAGTCCCCAGCATCAATTTGACTCCTTTTGGCTCGGAAGTCGGGCCGGAGGGCAGTGCTCTGCTCGATGCCATGACGGGCACTTTCAATACGACGCTCGAAGCGGCCGTTGCCGGTAGGAATTTGCTTTACTTCGACTCGTCGGCGGCGCTGGCTGCTGTGATCGCCGATCCCGGGCGTTTTGGCATCACAAACACAAGTGATCCAGCATGTGGCCAGGGCACCAGCTCGCTCGGTTGCGTTCCCGGTGTTACGGCAGGTTCTGTCACGGCGGAACAGGCGGCAGGTTATTTGTATGCCGATGGCGTTCACCCAAGCGGTACAGGTCATTCAATCATTTCCGACTGGATTTATTCAACGCTGGAGTCCACGGGCCGCATGAGCCTGCTGGCCACGCTGCCGATGGGGCGTTCAGGCGCCCAATGGCGTTCGATCGACAATCGCATGCGGGAATTTCAAAACTTTTCCTACCAGGGCCAGGGAGTGTTCGTGACGGGCGACTATGCGCCGGGCAAGCTCGAGGAAACGGCGGACACGCCCTCGGCGGCCGGTCAGAGCAAGAGCGTCGTCGTCGGTTATGAAAGAGCGCTTGCAGAAAGCCTGTTTGGGGGCCTCACGATCGGCTACTCGAAAATGCCGGTTGATCTTGGCAACGATAGTGGCGAGATCACTTACAACGAATTCGGTTTATCCGCGTTTGTGTCAAAGAAATTCGGCCCCGTGTATGGAAACGTTATCGCGACCGCTGCGCTCCTGAACTTCGACACGACGCGCTATACGCGCCTCGGCGTGGCGCGGTATTCCGATAGCGGTGAAACGAGTGGCAGCCAACTTGGCGTGAAGTTCCAGGGTGGCTACAATTTCGGCACCGATGCGCTCGTTCACGGTCCGTTGATTAGTCTTGCCTGGGAACAGGTCAGCGTAGACGGGTTCAAGGAAGATGGAGAGCAATTCACTGCCATGGAGTTCGGCGATCAGCAGCAACAGCAGCTGCGCTCTCGCATCGGCTACCAGCTGCAGGGCAACACCGAACTCTCTGGGTTGAGTTTCCGACCCTACGCACAGCTTAGCTACGAGTATCAGTACCTCGATGACAATCCTGACTACACAGCCTCATTTGTCGGTGACAGATCGTCGATGAGCGTGGCGGTGGAAGGCCAGACGGGCGGCTATGCGCAGCTGGCGATTGGTGGCGCTCTGGATCTGACCGAGTCCACCAGCATGAGTGTGGATGCAGCTACGCTGTTCGGTCAGTCCGATGTCGAGAACTCGTCGATCAGTGTAACGCTGAGCTGGAATAACTGAACGCTGCCGGACTTATTGACAGCAGCAACCTGCGGCAGAGTGAGTGGCCAGCAACGGCCGACTATGACTTCACCTCATTAGGGGTCAAGACTCATTGGTTGAGATAGAAGATGAAGGCGGCGGCAATGCAGGGGGCTGAAAAAGAGGTGTGTGCACATCGGTCATAATGGGCTGAGATGCGCCTCGAGTCCCTTAGCCGGCCAAATATGTTCTCGATCTTGTGCCGGGCCTTGTAGAGTTGCCTATCGAAGAGATGCTGGTGCTTTTGGATCGAGTGGGTGGGGTGCCAGCCGTGATGTTCTGGGCCGACGGCGCCTGGTGGAACTCGTCGCTGTCGGAGTCCTTGTCGGCGATGAGCGTTTCTGCCGGTGACAGACTCGAATTGGGATGTTTCGCGCCGGTATGGTCGCTCATTTGACCTTCGGCCATCAGCATGGCGAGTGGCTTGCCGTCCCCGTTGCAGACCAACTTTAGCTTGGAATTCAAACTTACCTTGTTGCGGCCGATGCGGCGGGGAACATCCCCTCTATAAGTAGTCTGGCCGCGGTCTGCCGCACTCTCATCTGCGTGGCATCAATCATGATGCGTTCTGGTCTTGGGCCCTCCTCAGCGAGGCTGGCGAAAACACGGTCAGAAAGAAACCGAGCCTGTCCTACCTGATGAACCGACTGTAAAGTGCCTTGTGAAAGCCGGGGGGCTTCGGAGCGTCTTGCCGCTGCAGACCAATGCGGATGACATGGACGATGCCACTTACCAACCGCCGGTCATCGACCCGGGGCACACTGTGAAAAAGCGGGAACCATGGTGAGTTGCAAGCGATCTTAGACTTCGCCTGGAGAAACAGTTTGTTCATTCCATCCTACTCTTCGAAGACCTTGAAACGAAACGTCACCTGATAAGCAACTAGATTAACAGTTCCTGATCCTGGTGTTCTGAAAGGCCCTCATGATAGGTTTTAGTTTACCGGAACTGCGCCATCGAGTAACTTTGTTTCACGTCTTGTCGCTTTTACAAACACGACGAAGCGATCACGGAGCCGATCAATGCGATTTATGGTGCAGTCGACAGCACTCTATGCCCCACCCTGCGTGCAGACTGCGGACGAACTCGCCAAGCAGGTTGGCAAGAGCGCGGAATGGATCCGGACCAGAACCGGCGTTGAGCGACGCCATATCTGTGAGGAGCCGATAGAGATTTTTGCCGCCCGCGCGGCCCGGGAAGCGCTTGCCGGTGAAACGCCAGACCTGCTGATCTACGCGTCGGCCTCACCACGACAGCTTATCCCGGACACCTCGGTGTTCGTCGCCCGCGAACTTGGGCTCGCCAACCTGGCCTGCCATAGCATTCACGCCACATGCCTATCCTTCCTCGTGGCCTTGCACAGCGCCGGAGCGTATCTGACCAGTGGCGCCTATCGGAAGGTCCTAATCGTTTCCGCCGAAATTGCCAGCGTGGGCAGGCGGATGAGTGAACCTGAGTCGGCGTCCATCCTTGGCGATGGCGCGGCGGCGGCGCTGGTTGTGGCCACACCACCAAATCAGAATTCGTGCCTACTGGCCTGGCAGTTCAGGACGTATCCTGAGGCTGCGGACCTCGTCGAATTTGCTGGCGGGGGCACGCGGCACCACCCCAACGCCGCCAGCACGGTTCGTTCCCACTTCGAGTTCACAATGAATGGGCCCGGTCTTTACTGGTTTACAGTTCCCCGCGCCAAGGCGCTCATCGAGCAGGTGATTGCTGACGCAGGCCTGACCATGGATGACATTCGGGTCGTTGTGCCGCACCAGGCATCGGGTCCGGCTCTGGATGCCTTGTCGATCTGCGGCGTTCCAAGTGAAACGGTGATCAATATCGTCGGCGAGTATGGAAACTGTATCGCGGCGTCGATTCCCATGGCGCTGGCGACGGCCCACCGGGAGGGCCGGCTGAAGCGGGGCGACCCAGTGCTGATCATGGGCACGGGCGCCGGTCTGTCGATCGGAGCAGCGGTCATCCGGTGGTGAGCCGATCGACGCTTCACTCCGCGGCCGGCCGTATGGCCGCGGCGCGAAGGATATTGGCGCAGGTTTTTGACCTGCGCTTCAAGCCGGTCCTGATCGGCGTGGTGGCGATCGTCCTACGTGCTGTCCTCTCAGCTGCCATGACCATTGACGAGATCGTTTTTCCACGTCTGCGAGTAGCGGTTATCCGATCACCGATTATGATTGCGGGCCCTCCCCGGACGGGGACAACCTTTCTTCAGCGCTTTCTGTGCGACAACGCGTTTGGCGCGGGACTGCAACTCTACAGGATGGTCTATCCTTCGCTTCTCGTTCAAAAACTGCTGACACCCATCGCTCCATATCTTGAAGGCCTCAGCCCGGCCCGGCATCATAAGACCGCCGCCCACGACACAAGTTTATTGTCGATCGAAGCCGACGACGCTGCTGCGCTATTCCGGCATTGCGACGGCTTCTTTCTGTATGCGTTCCTCCTCGCCCATGCGGAGGAAGACGTCAGGGACATGTTCGATCCAGCTATCCGGAATACCTCAGAGCGCGACTTCGCGTGGCTGGTGAAGTTATGGAAGCGCAGCCTTGTCTTCACCGGCCATCAAAGGATCGTCGCAAAGCTGTTTTCGGCAGGCGCTCGCATGCCTGATCTTCTCGACCGGTTCCCGGATGCGAAGGTTCTCTACTTGGCACGCGATCCTCTGGTGGTGATCCCCTCGGCCATGTCGCTGGTCACCGGCGTGCAGGACAGCGCCTTCGGCTTCTGGTCGCTTCCGACGGAGCGCCGCATGCGATATCTTGAACGCCTCTACAGCGCGCTAGTCAGCCTGCTTCTGCGTTTCCACGCTGACTGGGAGAGCGGCAGAATTGACCGGACCCGTGTGCACATCGTGCGCTATGACCGCATGATGAGCGACTTCGAAGGGACGATGGCGGAAATCTGCGAATTCATCGGTCACACGCCGACCCCTGAGCAATGCAAGCAAATTCATGAGGTGGCCGGACAGCAGCGGAGCTACAGGAGCGCTCACAGTTACGATCTGATGAGGTTCGGCCTCGACGCTGAACGGGTCCGGCGCGACACCGCTGCCTTCTCGAATACTTTCCTCGCAGTTCCCCATATCGCGGCAAGGCCAGCATCCGGCGTAGATGAGGCGCTGTGAGCACCCTAGTGCCCAATAAATCTCAAAACGATCCGCTATCTTCAGATCTATGATGTAACGCATGATCGCAGCGCGCGAAGTCTTACACCAAAGATGCCTTGCATAGACCAACGTGGGCCTACTCTCAAACGCGG
>JBIIGF010000149.1:0-5374 GCA_044236665.1 Aestuariivirga sp.
ATGGGAATCGACCTCGGCAAGCACCGGCCGCAGGGCTTCGAGGACCTTGAGGATTCGAGTTTCGATCTCGTCATTTCCTTGTCGCCAGAGGCCCACCACCGCGCGCTGGAAATGACCCGCACCATGGCGATCGATGCCGAATACTGGCCCACCCTCGACCCCTCCGTCACCGCCGGAAGCCGCGAACAGATCCTCGACAGCTACCGCGACGTGCGCGACCGGCTGGCAAGCCGGATCCGCCAGCGCTTCGGCTCCATGGCGGCGCGCGGCGTGTGAGGATTGGAACCGGGCGGAAAATCGCGTATCACGCTCACATGCAGACCGACATGACCGCCGCCGAAAGCCAGATCGCCCAGCGCCTCACCGGGCTTGGCGTCGCCGACGCGGCGGACATTGCCTGGGCCACGGTGTGGCTCGAGGCCTGCGGCTACCAGGGCCTGAAACTGCTCGCCGAAGCGCTGCAGGAGGAAACGCGGAGCCTTGCCCTGTCGCGTGATGCGCTCGGCATCGACCTCCAGAACATCTCCTGCGCCTTCCTCGCACCCGCCATTCTGCGCGAGGTCGAGGCCAATGGCCGCGCCTATCTGCGCAATGTGCGGCATGGCCTGTTCCTGCTGCCCTTCAGCGTGCGGGAAAAGATCGGCATCGGCTGCCCGGTGGACCCCGGCTTCGCGCTGGGCGGCGAGCGGATGAAGAACCCTTATGCCGAAAAGCTGGACCTGGCGGCAGCCCAGGGCCTCACCATCGATGATGGCCACTGGGCCGCCCTTTTCGCCTAAACCAAAAGCACAGGCCGGACGGCCCTTGGCGGAACCGGACTTCAAACGCTAGACTCCGGCGGCTGTCTTTCTGGGGAGTTTTTCATGGCCGGTCCTTTGTCGGGTCTTCGCGTTCTCGATCTCAGCCGGGTGCTGGCAGGCCCATGGTGCACGCAGATCCTTGCCGATTTCGGCGCCGAGGTGATCAAGATCGAAAAGCCCGGCGACGGCGATGATACACGCGGCTGGGGCCCGCCCTTCATCACCAATGCCGATGGCAGCAAGGGCGACGCGGCCTATTTCCTCTCCGCCAACCGCGGCAAATGGTCGGTCGAGATCGACATGGCCACGGAGGATGGCCAGCGGCTGATCCGGGAACTGGCGGCAAAGTCGGATGTGGTGCTGGAGAATTTCAAGGTCGGTGGCTTGAAGAAATACGGGCTTGACTACGACAGCCTCAAGACCGTCAACCCGCGCCTTGTCTATTGCTCGCTCACCGGCTTCGGCCAGAACGGGCCCTATGCCCAGCGCGCCGGTTATGACTTCATGATCCAGGGCATGGGCGGCATCATGTCGATCACCGGCCAGCCGGACGGTGCACCGGGGGCAGAGCCCATGAAGATCGGCGTGGCCTTCGCGGATATCTTCACCGGGCTTTACTGCACCATCGCCATTCAGGCCGCCCTGTTCCACCGTGAGCGCACCGGCGAAGGCCAGTTCATCGATGTGGCGCTGCTCGATACGCAGGTGGGCGTGCTCGCCAACCAGGCACTCAATTATCTGGTCGGCGGCAAGGCACCCACGCGGCTCGGCAATGCCCACCCCAACATCGTGCCCTATCAGACATTCGCCACGCGGGATGGCTTCATCATCATGGCGGTGGCCAATGACCGTCAGTTCAAGGAATATGTGACCATTCTCGGGTTGGCGCACCTGGCCGAGGACGAGCGCTTCAAGCTGAACCGCGGCCGCGTGGTGAACCGCGCCGAACTGATCCCGCTGCTGATCGAGCCGATGAAGACGCGGAGCACGGCGGAATGGGTGGAAGCCTTCGAGAGCGCTGCCATTCCCTGCGGCCCGATCAACACCATTGACCAGGTCTTCGCCAATGAACAGGTGCTGGCCCGCGGATTGCAGATCGGCCTGACGCGGGAGGACGGCGTTCAGGTGCCGGGGGTCGCCAACCCGATCAATTTCTCGGGCACCCCGATCGAATATGGGAAAGCCCCGCCCAGGCTGGGCGACGGGACCGAAAGGGTGCTGACCGGCGTATTGGGCCTCGATGCCGCCGCCATTGCAGCACTCCGGAAGTCGGGCGCCATCGGCTGAGAGCGGCAAGCCTGCCGCGCTTCACAGGCCTGACCGGCGCGATCCAGCCTGCGCCGGAGAGGATGCCATCTCGCATTGTTTGACATGGGGTCCGCCCGCGATATGGTTGTGAGAGACGAAGCAGCTGCCGCACGCTGCTGCCGAACCGGGCGGGCGGCAGGCGCAACACCGGTCCGGACAGAAGAACACGTGAATGAGGGATAAAACGGCATGTCAATCATCTGGACCATCATCATCGGCTTCGTGGCGGGCGTGATCGCCAAGTTCCTGAAGCCCGGAAGCAACGATCCGAAAGGCTTCGTTCTCACCACCATCCTTGGCATCGTCGGCGCCTTCGTGGCGACCTGGCTTGGCCAGGCCATTGGCTGGTATGGACCGGGCGAGGGTGCGGGCTTCATCGGCGCCATCGTCGGCGCCGTGATCGTGCTGGCGATCTGGAGCTATTTTGCCAGGAACCCGGACTGATACGGCCGGCTGGCCGGCAAGGCTCCGGCCGCCGTGCAATCGCCAAACGGCGGGACGGGCTTCGTCCCGCCGTTTTTCCATGTCGTTTTCAGGCTATCGGCCCTGCGGCGGACCGGGCATATAGCTGGCCACCATGGCCAATCTCATCATCACCTTCTGGCGCGACATTCCTTCCGCGGTTTCGGTCAAGGCCGGCCGCAAGGAAGAAAAGCGCATGCTTGCCGACCGCTTCCAGGAGGCCATCGACATGGCCGCCATGCGCGGCGGCGCCTCCGACACTGACAGCTACCTGGCTGACTGGCGCCGGGCCGAACCCGTGGCCGTGGGCGATGACCTCACCGCCGAGGTCGAGCGGGTGAAGGCGGAGATCGAAGCCGAATACACCCAGGACAAGCTCAAGAGTCTCATTGCCAACGGAGGCAAAGCCCAATGACCCATACTCTCGTCGCATCCGCCACGCGCGAGCACATCATCGGTTTCGACCGCCCCTTCACCGTGATCGGCGAGCGCATCAACCCGACCGGCCGGAAGAAACTGGCAGCCGAGATGCAGGCCGGCAATTTCGATACCGTCATCAAGGATGCCATCGCCCAGATGGAAGCGGGTGCGCACATCCTCGATGTCAACGCCGGTGTCACTGCGGTGAACCCCAATGAATCCGAGCCGCCGTTGCTGCGCCAGACCATCGAGATCGTGCAGTCGGTCTCCGACCTGCCGCTTTGCCTCGACTCATCCGTCACCTCCGCCCTCAAGATGGGCCTCGAGACGGCCAAGGGCCGCCCGCTCGTCAACTCCGTGACGGGTGAAGAGGAAAAGCTCGAAGCCATCCTCCCGCTGGTTGCCAAGTACAACGTCGCGGTCGTCGCCATCTCCAACGACGAGACCGGCATTTCGGAAGATCCCGATGTGCGTTTCGCGGTGGCCAAGAAGATCGTCGAGCGCGCCGCTGACCATGGCATCAAGCCGCATGACATCGTGGTCGATCCGCTGGTGATGCCGATCGGCGCCATGGGCACGGCCGGGCAGCAGGTGTTCCGCCTCGTGCGCCGCCTGCGCGAGGAACTGAAGGTCAACACCACCTGCGGCGCCTCCAACATCTCCTTCGGCATGCCGAACCGCCGCGCGCTGACCGGCTACTTCCTCGCCATGGCTGCAAGCCACGGCATGACCTCGGCCATCATGAACCCGCTGCATGACGAAGACATGCATGCGATCTATGGCGCCAATGTGCTGAACGGAACGGATGCGCACTGCAAGTTCTGGAACAACAAGTTCCGTGACCTCGCTCCCGCGCCCGCCGCTGCAGGCCTGGCACCTGGTGAGGCCGCGCCCTCGGCAGAGGAACTGGCCGCCCGCCGCGCCGCGCGCGAGGCGCGCCGCCGCCGATAATCCCAAAGCCACCCTCATGCGTAATGAGGGGGAATTTTCAGGACGTCCGCAATGACCGAAACGAACCCCCTCATCGTCTTCACGCCCTCGGGCAAGCGTGGCCGCTTCGCGGTCGGAACCCCGGTGCTTCAGGCGGCCCGCGCGCTGGGCGTTGATATCGATTCCGTCTGCGGCGGGCGCGCCATCTGTGGCCGCTGCCAGATCAATGTGGGCGAAGGTGAATTCGCCAAGCACGGCATCACCTCCACCGCTTCGCATGTCTCTGGCCTCACCAAGGTCGAGGAGCGCTATGACAGGATCCGCGGCCTTGCCGCTGGCCGCCGCCTCTCCTGCCAGACGCAGATTCTGGGCGATCTCGTCATCGATGTTCCGCCCGAGTCGCAGGTGCACAAGCAGGTGGTGCGCAAGGAAGCCGATACCCGCGCCATCGAACTCGACCCGGCGACCCGCCTCTGCTTCATCGAGGTCGAGGAACCGGACATGCACAAGCCCTCGTCCGATCTCGAGCGCGTCTACAAGGCGCTGAAGGACCAGTGGGGCATCGACAATCTCTCCTGTGACCTGTCGATCATCGCCCAGCTGCAGAAGGTGCTGCGCAAGGGCGAGTGGAAGATCACCGCCGCCGTCTTCTCGCGCGCGCCCGGCGGCGGCAACCGCCTCGTCGCCATCTGGCCGGGCTTCCATGACAAGGCCTTTGGCATCGCCATCGATGTCGGCTCGACGACCATTGCCGCCCATCTCACCAATCTCTCGACCGGCGAGGTCACGGCATCGGCCGGTCTGATGAACCCGCAGATCCGCTTTGGCGAAGATCTGATGAGCCGCGTCTCCTATGTGATGATGAACCCCGGCGGCGAAATCGAAATGACCGCGGCCATCCGCCAGGCGCTGAACACGCTCGCCGAGGAAGTGGCAAGGCAGGGCGGCATCGAACTCAACGACATTCTGGAAGTGGTGCTGGTGGGCAACCCCGTCATGCATCACCTGTTCCTTGGCATTGACCCGACCGAGCTGGGGGGTGCGCCCTTCGCACTGGCCACCGGCCTTGCCGTGACCTGCCCGGCGCGTGAGATGGATCTCAAGCTCAATCCCGGCGCATGGGCCTATGTGCTCCCCTGCATCGCGGGCCATGTGGGTGCGGACACGGCGGGTGTTGTGCTGTCCGAAGCACCGCATGACCAGGACGAGATCATGCTGGCGGTGGATGTCGGCACCAATGCCGAGATCGTACTCGGCTCGCGGGCGCGGCTTCTCGCCTGCTCCTCGCCAACCGGCCCCGCCTTCGAAGGCGCGCAGATTTCATCGGGCCAGCGGGCAGCGCCCGGCGCCATCGAGCGCATCCGCATCAATCCCGAGACGCTGGAACCCCGCTACAAGGTCATCGGCGTCGACAAGTGGTCGGACGAGGAGGGCTTCGAGGAGGCGATTGCCGC
>JBIIGF010000150.1:0-5366 GCA_044236665.1 Aestuariivirga sp.
CATCGCCTGTCACAACGATGGTGCGTCCCGCCTTGTTTGCCATGGCCACGCCGAGTGTCGCCGGCGTCGCCCAGCCAATGGACCCCCACAGCGTCTGGCCTTCGCAGCTCACGCCCTTGGGAAGCACCATTCCGGCAAGATGCAGCATGCAGGTGCCGGTCTCGATCACCAGCACATCGCCAGCCTTCAGCAGGCGCTGGAGGCGGGGATAAAACACGGTTGAACAGAGCGCGTCGGCCGCGCCTCCGGTCAACGCCAGCATCGCAGGTGCGGGGTGGCTTCCCCTGCCGCCGAACACTGGCGTCTCTGCAATGAGGCCGTCGATCATGTCGTCAAGCGCCACCTGCTCATAGATCATGCTGCCGATCCGGACCCAGCTGTCATTTACGCTTATCAGCCGGTCAGCCGGAAGGGCATCACTCCAGCTCGCCGTGTTGGCGTCTGCCAGCACGATTCCACCGACATCGAGCACGAGGTCTGCACCTTCGACAGCCCCCTTCACCTGGGCCGGAACGCTGCTGACGCCATTGTAGAGGCCCAGGAAATTGGCAGTCGCCTCGCTTGCCACGCCCTTGTCCATCAGGGTCGTGGCATATGGGATATTGGATGTCTCGAGAAAAGCATTGAGCTTGGCCTGCAGGCCATATCGGGCGAGGGTGGCGCTGACCAGCGCCACCGGATTCTTCGCCGCCTTGAGCCTCGCAATGACCGCGTTCAGGGCGCCTTCGAGTTCCTTCGGCGCACTGGACTGACGCTTGATGCTGCTGAGTGGCTGGCCTTTCACGGGCGTGCCGATGACCGGCATGCGGGCATGATCCATCGGGATGACGATGTAGGCTGGAGCACTCAAACGCAGCGCCTCGCGGATCACGCGTTCCAGTTCGTCGATGGCATTGTCGGGCGTGAGCCTGGCGCTCACGCACGCCGCCGCAGCCGAGAGTGCCTCGAAGTTCCCGTAGACGCCATCTCCCAGCGTATGGTGGGTGATGAGATGCTGGCGTGTTATGCGCCGACTTGGTGCGCCCACCAGGTGGAACACCGGCAGCCGGTGTGCCTTGCTGCCCATCACGCCGTTCAGCGCGCTGAGCTCGCCCACCGCATAGGTTGTGCTGAGTATGGCTGCCCCGTTAAGCCGAGCATAGCCGTCGGCGGCATACGCCGCATTGAGCTCATTGGCGCACCCGATCCACGTCAGCGCAGGGCAGGCCTCAACTGCATCGTCGATCGGGAAGGCATAGTCACCTGGCACACCGAAGACCTTGTCAATGCCAAGCTCGGAAAGCCTGTTGACGGCATATTCCGCAACAGTGGGTGTTACCATTTTATCGTCCTCAGAGGGTTGTCAGGCAAAAGCAACAATGGACCAACGGTATAAATAGTCATTATTACCAGCAATTTCAATTATGCAAGGATGCGGCCCTGTGAATGACATACAAAGCAGGTGTTCCTCTCTATTGATCGTCCTCTCAATTAAGTGCAAGGAGTGGTTCTCCCGGTGGCAGTTCGATCCCCGGCAGAGTGACGCAGGATTAAGCGGAGGCCTTTCGAGAATGCGAATTCATCAACTTGCCGGTATTGCACTTTGTGTAACGCTTTCCCTCGCCACTCCCTCCTTTTCCCAGCCGTCCATTCCAGCGTTCTATAGCGCCGTTGGCAAGATGAAGCCCCAAGGCAAGCTCGGGCAGGTTATTGCAAAGGAACGGGTGGCGACATCCGTTCCCGGAGCCGTTGCGTGGCGCATCGCCTATATTTCGTCCGATATGGCGGACAAGCAGACGATCTCGACTGGCCTTGTCATCGCGCCGGACGGCAAGGTGCCTAAGGGTGGCCGCCCGGTGATGTCATGGGCACATGGAACGACCGGCACGGCACAGAACTGCGGCCCGTCACAGGTGCTCGATCCGGCTGTACCGCTGAACGAATACTTCCTCCCGAATGGGAACTCGTGGACCGATTATGGTGTGCCTGCCATCGCCGAGTTCATCAAGGCGGGCTATGTGGTGGTGGCCACTGACTATCAGGGCCTAGGCGGCGGCGGCAGGCACCAGTATCAGCTTGCGGCAACGCAGTCACGTGACGCCATCGATGCCATCCGCGCTGCGGGCGCGATGAAGGAGACGGGGGCAGGACGCAAGGCGGTTATCTATGGGTGGTCGCAGGGCGCGGCTGCGGCCCTCGCCGCGGCCAGCAGTCCTGACTACCTGTCGCGTAAGGGCACCGCCTTCGATGGCATCGAACTTCTTGGCGCCGTGGCCATGGCGCCGCCAGACTTCCGGACCCTTGCGCCGCCTGGCCCGATGACTGAGGAGCGGGGTAAGGCCATGCTCGCGGGCGTTGCCAAATCCTTCTCCAATAGCGTCAATAACTTCAACCACGTCCTCATGACGCTGTGGGGAACCCAGGCCGCCTATCCTGAAAGGTTCAAGCTCACTGACGTGTTCACCGAAGACGGCGCAAGGTTTGTCGATGAAGTGATGAGCAACAAATGCGTCCACGCAGCGTCCGATACGATCAGCTATACCTATGGCGACCAGTTCAGCCAGTTGCTGCGACCCGACCCTGTAAATCCCCAGGAGTGGGCGCAGACGTTGATCGACAGCGCCGGGCCCGATGTAAAGGCTGTTGCACCCATAATCATTTACTGGGGTACAAAGGACACGGTGGCCCCGCCGATCATGCACAAGCTTTACCGCGAGCAAATGTGCAAGCTCGGCGGCAATGTTGCCCGCGTGCAACTCGCCGGTGACCTCACCCATTTCGCCACGCCAGCGGCGTCGCAACCGCTCTACCTGCCGTGGATCGCCGATCGTTTGGCAGGTAAGCCCGCGCCAGACGGCTGTGACGCCGAGCAGGTGCAGAACTGATCCCTCCACGATCAGTCCCTCAGTGTAAGCGGAAAAGCCTCATAACATAGAACGCATATGCGCCAGATCCTGTCTCCGATCACGCAGCCAATTGTCTCTCTTTTCCAGATGAAGAACACCACGTTCCCCGCCCGATGATCCTTTGCAGCATGCCGCATGATGTCTGTCCCGAGAGTGAAGTGAGGCCGGATATTCCTTCCACCGTCGTTCAGATGTCTGGTCTAGGCGGAGTTGGCCCAGTTTGGTGTTCTTTATTTGGACATAGAGCGATCAGCAGTGCCTCCGGGATCTGAAGCTGCAAAGTCGTATCTGGTCCATCATGCGATAACTGCCGAAGGGCTCCTTGGGATCAAGGAAGCTGAAGCGTCCGAGCCGCTAGTCACAGGGTAACAGTGATCATGCCTTCGGCCACCAAACTGGCGGGCGTGTGGTAAGGCTCGATTGTGAAGCCTGAAAGCAGCACGCCGATGTGAACCCAGACCGGCACAGACTGTTCATTTCCATCTTTGGGAACACACTCGCCCAACTTCAGGCAGTTCTTATTGCCGGGAGCCAGTTCATTGGCGAGTTTGAAAAAAGGCGGCTGCAGGCAGGTTTGGCCAAACCTGCTGACATCGCATATGTCAGTCCAGTTTGTGGACGGCTGTGAGGGACGCCAGCGGATATCATTCACTTGCGGCGCCGCACAGGGGATGATCTTGAACATCGCCCGCCCCTTCCACTCAACGCCCTGCAGTATGCCCAGATCTATCCCTACAAACAGACAATGCTCTTAACGGACCCCAGTCACATCTCTATATCCTGAGATAGGCCATGCTAAGCCTCGAAAGCAGCGTAGGTGCCGATTTGCCTGAGCCTGTTCATGGCGGTCTCCTGCATGACCGGAAAGAAAGGGAAGGATTACATGGTGGACTAACGGTACGGCGATCCATCCAAGGATGATCGACATAAAGTCTGCTTAATAGACCAAACAGTCTCAGCTATTGCCGTTCACACCGGCCGTTGAACATAGTCGCAAGTTGGCCAGGCATGAAGGCCATGACTGAATCGCAGATGGAGAACCGGCCGCCATCTCCTTGCTGGGCAGGCGAAGAGAATAGTGCGAGGGGCAGAGCATCTCTTGCCATTGTTCGATAATCGACATCAGGTGCCGCGGAAGGCCCTGAAACTTTTCCGTGATTGACCGAGGCCGGTCTAATCAGGAAATACCTATCAGCATCCAACCGTTTACCGGGCAAAACAGCGAATTGGAGAAACCGGGAGTGAGGAGGTCACTGCCTCGCGGTCGGATCTATGAAGAAGCAGCATGGCGTTGTCGACTCCGTGCTTGGCGTCATGTGTGGTGTATGGAATGACAGGTAAAGGCGCTTGGTGCCGGGCAGGGTGCGGACGTAGTTCAATGCCGGGTCTGAGAGCCCTGAGAACGCGTTTTACGAGCAGTATACTGTTCCGTGAATGCCGATGATAAAGCGAGGATCGACAACAACGGGAACATCACGTCGGGACTGAGCCTTGAGCTTCTCCGAGCTTTCTTGGTGCGGCGCTCAGTGCTTCGAACCAAAAATGCCAAGAAAAAGCTTTCCACTGAGCCTCAGCTCTGCCCTCCTCTATGCGTTGAATTTCCAACGAGAGGGAAGACCGTCAACCGGCATCAACGGCCTTGCTGAGGCAATCTAACTCCCTGTCGAAGGTTAATTGGGCTTCTTCCCATTCGCATCAAGATGGCCAGGCCGGCTCCGGACAAGGTTGGGACAGAACTCTATTGTGGAGACGAAACAGTCCGTGCCTCCTAATACGTCCAATCTCACGACTTTCTTCTCGCTTATGCTGCTGATAGACAAAATGCCACTGCAACCGAGGTCACAGTGGCACAGGTGTTGGTTCATAGGCCTGTGTGGGGCTGATCTATCCGCTTGTCTGGTGTGCGGGAGTGGAAGATCACCATGCAGATCTACTTGACCCGCTTCATCGTCCAGCAGGTTGCAAGCTTGTTGTTGGGATTGATGTGACTATAGCAGAGGTCAATCACATCGCCTTCGTAGTCGAAGACGAACTCGCCGTCATCATCCAGCATGATCCCTTCAGGCTTCGTGGGATGGAGCGCGCCGATAATGATTTCCTTTTTGTCGCGTGAGTAGCGCTCGCCGGCGAACCGGTTTTCTTTTTGGTGGGTGATGACGATTTTGATGCCCAGTGGTTCATCAGCAAACGAGAAGACTTCTCCCTCGCCCGCGCTGCGATAGGGCGTATTGCCGATGTGAACTGATCGCGTCTCGCCTACCCATGTGCCAAGCATATTCGGAAGTTCGCTGGCGGATACGGAGTTGGGCAGGCTGGCCCACATGGTAGCGGCCAGAAGAAAAGCAATGCGGAGTTTCATATTGGAATACCCTGTTGAATTGAGTGACAAGAGCGATGCAAGGCCTTACCATCAAGCACTCTGCCGAATAACCTATAATCATGGGTGTATGCTATCGATTTTTTCCAAGGCCATTTCCTACA
>JBIIGF010000151.1:0-5365 GCA_044236665.1 Aestuariivirga sp.
ATCGGCATCGTCTTCGCGGCGATCGCCATCATGGGCTCGTTCGAATTGTTCCGCGAGTTGAGCGTGTTCGAGAACTACCTGCCCGCCGGCACCGATCCCGTACACTTCCGCATGCTGGCGGTCGGCCTTGCCATGGTCATCATGATGCGGTTCCGGCCGCGAGGCTTCGTCACGCGGCGGCAACCCACCGTGTTCCTGAAGGAACGCAAGGCGGTTTCGAGCGACCTCGTGAAGGAAGGACACGGCTGACATGGCAACGGCAGACAAGACCCCGGTGCTCTCGGTCGAGCACGTCACGATGCGATTTGGCGGCCTCACCGCCGTCTCGGATCTCACATTCGATGCCTACCCGCGCGAGATCACGGCGCTGATCGGCCCCAATGGCGCCGGCAAGACCACCGTGTTCAACTGCATCACCGGCTTCTACAAGCCGACCGAGGGACGCATCACGCTGCGCCATGGCGACGGCATGCAATTCATGCTCGAACGCATGGATGACTTCCGCATCGCCCAGAACGCCAAGGTCGCCCGCACCTTCCAGAACATCCGCCTGTTCTCCGGCATGACGCTTCTGGAGAACCTCATGGTGGCCCAGCACAACACGCTCATGGTGGCCTCGGGATATACCTTCGGCGGCGTCTTCGGCAGCGGGAACTACCGCCGCGCCGAGAAGGAAGCGATGGACAAGGCGAAAGACTGGCTCGAGAAAGTGCGCCTCGTCGACCGCGCCGATGATCCGGCGGGCGATCTGCCCTATGGCGACCAGCGCCGCCTCGAGATTGCGCGGGCCATGTGCACCTCGCCCCGCCTGCTCTGCCTCGACGAGCCTGCGGCTGGCCTCAACCCGCGCGAGTCGGAGGAGCTCAACAAGCTGCTCCGCGCCATCCGCTCCGAGAATGACATCTCGATCCTGCTCATCGAGCACGACATGAGCGTCGTGATGGGCATTTCCGACCACGTGGTGGTGCTCGACTACGGCCAGAAGATTTCCGACGGCGACCCTGCCCATGTGAAGTCGGACCCCGCCGTCATCCGCGCCTATCTCGGCGTCGAGGACGAAGACGAAGATGCACTGGCGGCGAAAGCCGTTGCCGAAGCCGTTGGAGAGAAGTCATGAGCGAGCCCCTCCTCAAGGTCCGGGGCGTCCAGACCTTCTATGGCAAGATCCAGGCCCTGAAGGGCATCGACCTCGACGTGAATGCGGGCGAGATCGTTACCTTGATCGGCTCCAACGGGGCGGGCAAATCCACCCTGATGATGACGATCTGCGGAACGCCGCGCGCCCGCACCGGATCCATCCATTTCGATGGCCGGGACATCACCAATGAACCGGTCCACAAGATCGCGCAGATGGGTATCTCGCAGTCACCCGAGGGCCGCCGTATCTTCCCGCGCATGACGGTTCTCGAAAACCTGCAGATGGGCGCCACGGTCAGCGATCCGAAGTATTTCGACGAAGACCTGGCCCGCGCCTTCAAGATGTTCCCGCGGCTTGAGCAGCGCAAGTCGCAGCGTGGCGGCACACTGTCGGGCGGCGAGCAGCAGATGCTGGCCATCGCCCGCGCGCTGATGGCGAGGCCGCGCCTTCTTCTGCTCGATGAACCCTCCCTCGGCCTCGCGCCGCTGATCGTGAAGCAGATCTTCGAGGCGATCCGCGAGTTGAACCGTACCGAAGGCCTCACGGTGTTTCTCGTCGAGCAGAACGCCTTCCACGCGCTGAAACTCGCGCATCGCGGCTATGTGATGGTCAACGGCCGCATCACCATGACCGGCACCGGCAAGGAACTGCTCGCCAAGCCGGAAGTCCGGGCGGCCTATCTCGAAGGAGGGCATTGAGCCATGTCGATCCTGATCGAACAGAGCATCTGGGACTTCCTGGTCCTCACGCTGGCATTCGGTGGCGGTGCAGCCTACATGACGGGCCGCGGCCTCGCCATGAAATGGCGTCCGGTGGGCCTTGCCATCATCGCCATCATCCCGCTCACGCTGGGGCTCCGGTTCCTGCATTTCGCGCTGTTCGGGGCCAACCTCACCTCGCTGCACTATCTCACCACCGACTTCCTCATCCTTCTTGCCGCCTGCCTGCTTGGCTACCGGCTGACGATGGTGAAGAAAATGGTCAATCAGTATCCCTGGCTTTACGAACAGTCAGGCCCGCTGGCCTGGCGGGCGAAAAGTTGAGGAACAAACCCGGTGACGGCCCCGGATCCGTGGGTTATGATCGCCGCCACGCATTAGGTTGAGAAACAGTTGCAGGCAGTCCGCTCAGCAGGTTTCCAGCCTTCCGCCAGGGTGCCCTCCTCACGGCGGGCACTTCTTTAAGAAGACGAAGAACTAACTTCATCAGGGAGACGACAATGAAGAAACTCGTACTGTCCGGCATGGCCCTTGGCTTTGCCGCGATGCTGAATGCCACGACCGCTCTGGCCGACATCACCGTTGCCACTGTCGGCCCGATCTCGGGTCAGCTGGCCGCGCTCGGTGAACAGTATAGCCAGGGTGCCAAGAAGGCCGTGGCCGACATCAACGCCGCGGGCGGTGTGAACGGCGAAAAGCTGGTTCTCGAGATCGGCGACGATGCCTGCGACCCGAAGCAGGCCGTGAGCGTTGCAAACCAGATGGCATCCAAGGGCGTGAAGTTCGTGGCCGGCCACCTGTGCTCGGGCTCCTCGATCCCCGCGTCCAAGGTCTATGAGGAAGAGGGAATCCTGATGATCTCCCCCGCCTCGACCAACCCGAAGCTGACCGATGAAGGCGGCTGGAACGTTGCCCGCGTCTGCGGCCGCGACGATGCGCAGGGCCGTGTGGCCGGTGCCTTCCTCGCCAAGACCTTCGCTGGCAAGAAGGTTGCGATCATTGACGACAAGTCGGCCTACGGCAAGGGCCTGGCGGACGAGACCCGCAAGGCGCTCAACGCCGCCGGCCTGACCGAAGCCCTGAATGAGTCGATCAACGCGGGCGAAAAGGACTATTCCGCCCTCGTCTCGAAGCTGAAGGACGCTGGCGTCGAAGCGCTGTACTTCGGTGGCTACCATCCGGAAGCCGGCCTCATCCTGAAGCAGATGGGCGAACAGGGCCTCAATGCCAAGATGTACTCCGGCGACTCGATGAACTCCGCCGAGCTGTGGACCATCGCCGGCAAGTCGGCCGAGAACCTCTACTTCACCTTCGCCCCGGAACCGCGCAACATTCCGGACGCCAAGGCCATCGTGGAAGAGTTCAAGGCCTCTGGCTATGATCCGGAAGGCTATACGCTCTACACCTACGCCGCCTTCCAGATGTACAAGAATGCGGCCGACACCCTCAAGACGACGGACTCGCAGAAGATCGCCGAGTGGCTCCGCGCCGGCAACCCGACCAAGACGGTGCTGGGCGAGATCAAGCTCGACTCCAAGGGCGACCTCGTTGACCCGGTCTATGTCTGGTACACCTTCAAGGATGGCCAGTACATGGAAGACCCGTCGGTCAAGTAAGGACCCGCGTCTGACAAGACCGAGGCCCGCGCACTCACCTGCGCGGGTCTTTTTGTTGCGTGCCAGCCATGAAGGTTGGATACTGCGGGCGGGATACCATGATGACCAGACAACGCCTTCCTCTCGCCCTTGCCGCCTTGCTGTGCGCGGCAACACCGGCATTCGCCGAGATCCTGCTTGGCGCGGCCGCACCACTCTCTGGCCCCGCTGCTGCGCTCGGCGAACAGTTGCGCCGCGGCGTGCAGATGGCGGTCGAGGACATCAACGCCACCGGCGGCCTCAATGGCGAGAAGCTGCAGGTGAAATTCGCCGATGACGGCTGCGACCCCCGCAAGGCGATTGATGTTGCAACCAGCTTCGTGTCCGAGGGCGTGAAGGCGGTTATCGGGCATTATTGCTCGGGCGCATCCATCCCGGCGTCCAAGGTCTATCAGAAGGCCGGCATCGTGCAGATCAGCCCGGCCTCCACCCAGCCCAAATTCACCGATGAAGGCGGCTGGAACGTCGTGCGCCTCGTGCCACGCGATGATGCGCAGGCCAAGGCGGCGGCGGCGCTGGTGCTGGAGAACTTTCCCGGTGCCAAGATCGCCATCGTCAACGACCAGCAGCCAGCCTTCGCCCGGCTTGCCGCCACCTTCAAGGCGGCCCTCACCGAAAAGGGTGTGACGGCGGCTCTGGAACAGAGCTTCAAGGCGGGCACCAAGGATTTCACAGCCCTCGCCAACCAGCTCCGCGTGCTGGGCGTCACCGTGGTTTACCTTCCCGCCTCCTATGTCGAAGGCGGGCTCTTCGCGCAGGCGCTGCGGGAGGCGGGCTCCACCGCGCAGATCATTTCCGGCGACTCGCTCGTCACCGATGACTATGCCAACCAGGCAAAGGATGCCGCCAATGGCACCTTGATGACCTTCACCTACGATCCGCGCAAGTTCCCCACCGCGCGGGCGCTGGTGGACAGGTTCCGCGCGGCGGAGCAGAATGCCGAAGGCTTCACCCTCTATGCCTATGCCGCGGTTCAGGCGTGGGTCGCGGCGGCGGAAGCCACCGGCACCACCGACAGCGCCCGCATCGCCGAGTGGCTGCGCGGCGGGAACCGCTTCGATACCGCCGTCGGGCCTGTGAGCTTTGACGTGAAGGGCGACCTGACGCAGCCCGCAACCGCGTGGTTCAGGTGGATTGATGGCCGCTATGTGGAGGTTGATCCCAAGACGCTGCAACCGCCCGTCCTCGACACCACCCCCTGACCGGAGCCCCTCTCCATGCGCGCCTTCTTCGTCCAGATCAAATGCGACCTCGGCAAGGCCTATGATGTGGCCACCGCCATCGCCGATGCCGAAATCGCCTCGGAAATCTATTCAACCGCCGGCGGCTATGACCTGCTGGTCAAGTTCTATCTCGATGAGACGGACGATGTCGGGCACTTCGTGTCCCAGAAGATCCAGACAATCCCCGGCATCCGTGACACCTACACGCTCATCACCTTCAAGGCATTCTGAGCCATGCGCATCATCGCTGCCCTGCTTCTCCTGCTGGCAGGCGCAGCGAAGGCCATGGCGGCGGACGGCGCCAGCCTGAACGCTCTGGGCTATTCCCAGGACGGCCGGTACTTCGCCTTCGAGCAATATGGCGTGCAGGATGGATCGGGCTTTCCGTACTGGGACATTTTCCTCCTCGACCTGCAGAGCAATGAATGGGTGAAAGGCTCGCCGTGGCGCGTCCTGCTGCAGGATGAGCAGGCGAAGCTTTCAGCCGCGCGTGAGCAGGCCCGTGCCGCCGCCGCCCCGGCACTCACGGAGAAGGCCGTCAGCGAACCCGCCCAACTCCTCGCGGCGATGCCGGCCACCGAAGTGACCGCCGACCGCCAGCGCCTCAACTTCGACCGGTGGTATCGGCCG